>DASXPW010000130.1:0-6083 GCA_036493385.1 Pyrinomonadaceae bacterium | reverse complement strand
TCGGCGGGCCACTGAAAATGCGTTTTCGGCTCCCATGGTTTGTAGTTCGCCCCGAGCCGTAGATTTTCATCCATGCGATAGGCATCGATGAGCTTTCCCGGATTCATCTTCCAGTCCGGGTCCCAGATCTGTTTGAATTCTCGAAACGCCTCGATCATTTCGGCATCGAACATCCGGGCCAGAAGCTCACCTCGTGCCTGGCCGTCGCCGTGTTCACCAGAGAGCGAGCCGCCATAGCTGATGCAGAGGTCGGCGGCTTCCCCGAGAAACGATTTGTATTGACTGATGCCTTCTGCTGTCTCAAGGTCGAAATTTAGGCGGGTGTGAACGCAGCCCTGACCGAAGTGCCCGTAGAGCGACCCGAAATAGTCGTATTTTGTAAGCAGCCTTTGCAGGTCGCGCACGTAACCGCCAAGTTTTTCCGGCGGCACGGCAGAGTCTTCCCAACCCTCGTGGTTGTCGGGCTCGCCCGGTATTTTCGCCGTCGCGCCCAAGCCCTCTTCCCGCAGGTACCAGACCAGCTTTTCTTCGGCTGGGTTGTCAAAAAGCTTCATCGGCGGGTTTCCGTTCGACGCGAGATTATCCATCAGCTTTTGAGCGTTGGCATCAGACTCTTCTTTAGTTCTTCCGCCAAATTCGACCAAGAGCCATGCACGACCGCTCGGCATCATTTCGAGATGTCTGGGGTGCATGCCCTTTTTCTTCATGTCCTCGATGAACGAATCGTCGAGGGCCTCGACGGCCAGCGGCTTGAATGGCATCGGCTCGATCACGTGGTCGGCCGCGTCCGCTATGTCTGCGTAACCGATGACCAGAAGCGAACGTACCGGTGGACTCGGCACGAGGCGCGTCTTTGCACTAAGGACCAGGACTAAAGTGCACTCCGAACCGACCAACGCCTGCGCAATGTTGCTGCCGTTTTCCGGCAGCAGCGCGGGAAGGTTGAGACCCGAAACCCGCCGTGGTATTTCTGGAAAATTTTTTCTTATCAGGCCAGCGTACTTGTCGCGAAACGCACTCAATTGCCGGTATATTTCGCCGCGTCGACCGCCATCGTTTGTCGCGCGCTGAAATTCCTCTTCACCCGTCGCGCCAACCCTCATTCGCGTACCGTCGTAAAGCAGGACGTCGAGCTCGTCAATGTTGTCTGATGTTCGCCCGGCCATCACCGAATGAATGCCGCAAGAGTTGTTGCCGATCATGCCGCCAAGCGTGCATCGGCTGTGCGTTGCCGGGTCGGGGCCGAACGTTAAGTTAAATTTCTCAGCGGCGTTTCGAAGAGAATCGAGTACGATGCCCGGCTGAACGCGGGCATAACGCTCCTGTTCGTTGAGTTCGAGTATCTTGTTCATGTACTTGGAGAAATCGAACAAGATCCCGTTATTTACCGTTTGTCCCGGAATGCTCGTCCCTCCGCCGCGAGCGAATATCGGCGCACCGTATTTGCGGCAGGCATCTAGCGCGGTCTCGACGTCGTCGGCATCGAGCGGGACGATCACGCCGAGAGGCACCATTCTGTAATTCGACGCGTCCGACGCGTACATTCCACAGTCTGCCTCACCAAATCGGACCTCTCCGCGGACCCGCTTTTCGAGATCTTTGCGAAGCGATGCGGCGTCGATCTCAATGTATTTGGTCGTTCCGGTCTGCAGGCGGTTTGTGAAGATCGTTGGCGGAGTTTTTACCTTTATCTGAACAAATTCGTTCTTTCCCATTTCCCTTGCTCGTTGGCGGAGAAACCTCTCTCCGATCAAAATAAATTTCCGGATGCATTGAACCGAAGCGGTTCGAATTTTTCGACGCTGATTCCGTCTTTTCCGCTTAGCTCCTCTGCCAGGCTATCAGACACCCAGAATGTGTCGAGCCTCGAGGTATTTTTGATGCGGCAGACCCGTGGACGCGTGGCTGATGCGAGCGCTGAGTAGAGCGCGATCTCGATTGCGTCGCGATCGGTCGGCAGCACAAGCGGCATTTCTCCCTCGCGCGTGTTCATAATGTCCGGCTCGGTAGCCGTCAACAAATTCATGTACGTTGACTGCGGGTCAAATTCATCCGCAAATCGTTGCGTCGTAACATCGGCCAGCCCGACCCCAAGACCGTTACCGAGCGACGCATTAGTGAGAGACAAAACAGCGATGCGGCGAAAGTCCGGCGCTTGTTTTCCACCTGCCATCCGCCAATTTCCGATGACATTGAGGTCCATGCCGGTCCCCGAAATGTCCTTTCCCAGCTCGTCAACTATCAACAGGTCGAGCTGATCAAAGGGTAGGTTGGCGAGATGTTTTCGCGCGAGCATTAGCAACCGTTTGTCCGAGTCGAGAAACGCGTCGTACTTCGGCTCGACGACCTCGATCTCGACCGGCTGCCGGAACGCGTTTTCAACGACCGCAACGCCGCACAGGACTTTCGCGTGCTGCATTGTCAACTTTGGAATTTCCTTGACCGAGTCCCAGAGACCGTGGCTGTGAGCCTCCTGCGCGCCGATCTGCTTTCCGAGACCGACGGTTACCATTTTCAATAGTCCGGAGGCGACACCTTCTTTGTTTTCAGGATGTGTTTTCGTGCGGCCGAGCACGATGATGCCGTCGGCCTCGGCGGCTATATCGTCAAGGTGAGCAATTGCTCCCGTTTGGGCCGTTCCCACCGCACGCGTGTGCATCGTAGCTTTTATTTCGGCGCTTACATCATCCTCGCGGACTCCGAGCCTGTGCAGTATTTCAGTTTGACCGTCCGGCGTTGCGCCGCCGTGACTGCCCATTGCCGGTGTGATGAAGGGCTCGCCGCCCTTTTCGCGGACGGCGTCGACAATGCCTTTCAGCAACTCGACAAATCCGCCCATCCCGCGGCTGCCCGCAGTTATCGCGACGCGAGCGCCATTCGGCAGGCTGTCAAGAAGGCGCGATGCGATCAGCCGATCATGCACGACAGCTTGCGGGTCATCGATGTGTTCTTCCGAAAGCCGCTGACGAGCGCGAGCGAGCGGAGGTGCCTCTACCCGCGGCAGCGGGACCGCGGCGCTAGTTGTCAGTTGTATTTTCTTCTGGTTAAGCGTTTGTCGGCGCTTCATCTTTTATTAAAGCAATTCGTTCAACTTATCGCGGAACAAAGTGAGCGCGATCTTTCCTCCGTCGCGCTGTCCACGCAGCAGCGCCTCTGCAAGACCCTCGGCTTGAGCGAGTGTAACGTTTGACGGCATCGGCGGCTCATTCGGGTCAACGACGACCTGAACGACCGATGGCCGGCCAGACGCCAGCGCCTTTTCAAGTGTCGGTCGGATGTCTCGCGGGTCCTCGACCGTAAAGCCCAGACCGCCGCACGCCTCGGCATATTTTGCAAAATCGATCGCTTGCAATTCACAGCCGTATTCCGGATTGCCAAGAAAAACGATCTGCTCCCATTTGATCTGACCCAGCGTATTGTTCTTGATGATCACAACCAGAATGGGCAGGTTGTATTTCACAGCCGTGGCAAACTCACCCATGAGCATCGTGAATCCGCCGTCACCGACAAGTGCGATCGACTGTCTATCGGGAAAGGCGAGTTGGGCCGCGACCGCATACGGAAGTCCAGGTGCCATGGTAGCCAGAGTGCCGGAACAGCTAAATTTCATATCGCCGCGCAGGACAAATTGTCTTGCGGCCCACGTCGTATTTGTGCCGGAGTCTGTCGAGAGAATGCAGCCCTCCGGTGCAACCGACGACAGCTCCCATGCGACGCGTTGAGGCTTGATCGGAACGTCGTCGCGGGTCGCTCGCGTTCCCATCAGTTCCCACCAATCTTTCATTCGCTCCTGGGCCTTTTCGATGAACGAACGGTCCTCGTTTCGTTCGATATATTTCAAAAGTGCAGCGGCCGTAGGCCGTGCATCGCCGACGAGTCCGACGTCGACCGGAAAGCGAAGCCCGATGCGGTCGGCCTTGTCGTCTATTTGTACGCCGCGTGCCTGGTCGTGTTTCGGAAGAAACTCAACATACGGGAACGAGCTGCCGATTATGAGGATCGCGTCGGCCTCTTCCATCGACTTTTGAGAGGGCGTTGTACCGAGCAGTCCGAGCCCGCCCGTCGTTAGCGGATGATCGTCCGGGACGACGGCCTTTCCAAGCAGAGCCTTTACGATCGGAGCGCCGAGTTTGTCCGCGAGCCCGATCACTTCGTCCCGCGCACCGAGGGCGCCCGCACCGACAAGAATGACAGGGCGTTCTGCTGCGTTCAGGATCTCGGCGGCCCGTCGTAGATTCTCGTCAGGCGGTATCGCGATCGGCGCTTGCCACCCGGAGGTGGTCGAATCCTTTCGCTTGTGCATCGACAGGTCGCCGTTCGTTTCCTTGTCCTGATAGTCGACGGGAAAATTGATATGAGCCACGCCGCGATTATTCAGCGCGTGACGACATGCCTCGTCGACAAGCATCTCGATCGAGACCGGGTTGAGAACTTCCTCGTTATAAACGGTCACGTCCTCGAAGAGCCGAACCAGATTCACTTCCTGCTGGAAATTGCTTCCCTTGAGGTCTGAAAATGTCTGGCCGGTGATTGCGAGCACCGGGGCCTGGTCCATCTTTGCGTCGTACAAACCATTTAAAAGATGTATGCCGCCTGGTCCAGAGGTCGCAAGGCAACAGCCGAGCCGACCTGTATACTTTGCATACGCGCAGGCCATGAATGCAGCCGCTTCCTCATGGCGGACCTGTATGAATCGGACCGAATCCTGGCGTTGCCGCAAACCCTCCATCAGGCCGTTTATTCCGTCACCCGGTATTCCAAATACCGTGTCCACGCCCCAGTCGATCACACGATCCACGAGCGCCTGCGCCGCATTTGTTGACATAACTCCTCTAAGTTTAAATGGCACCTAACGACATTGAATGTTATCTGGAGTACCAATGATCAACTTGGGGAACGCAAGTAAGGTGCCGGACGGGCATTGCCCGGCTATAAATGAACGTCAGCATGCCGATTGACCGCGCAAAATAGAAAAGCCCGCCAAATGCAGATGGGCATTCTAACAATACGGGCAGTCTGTCGCTATTATGCGGCGGATCCTGAGTTTTGGCGTCGGCTGATCGTAGTTTGCGCTGCCGGACCGATATGAAAACGGTGCTTGATAAGGTGCGCTACAATTGCAGCAGCCAACCAAACCAAATGAAAGCCGCGGATATCGAAAGGGCGAGCGAGATACTCAAACATCGCTTCGGATACGATTCGTTTCGAATGAACCAAGAGGCGGCGATCTCCTGCGCCTTATCAGAACGCGACTGTGTTGTGCTGATGCCGACGGGCGGTGGAAAGTCGCTCTGCTATCAGATCCCGGCGTTGATGTTGGACGGACTGACGGTCGTCATATCGCCGCTGAT
The DNA here is from genome assembly GCA_036493385.1 of Pyrinomonadaceae bacterium. GTDB lineage: Bacteria > Acidobacteriota > Blastocatellia > Pyrinomonadales > Pyrinomonadaceae > OLB17. Next base: position 732 of record DASXPW010000130.1, on the reverse strand, counting down.
CGCATTGATGAAAGACCAAGTCGATGCGCTGCGCGCGAACGGCGTTCCGGCAGCCTTCTTAAATTCAACACAGACGGCCGCGCAGCAGGTCGAAATTTTCAGATCGATCCGCGCCGGCGCGTTGAAACTGCTTTACGTCGCACCGGAAAGATTGCTGCAGAGGGGCGACAAGTTTCTAGACTTCCTACGCGAGATCAACGTCTCACTTTTCGCTATCGACGAAGCTCACTGTATATCGAGCTGGGGACACGATTTTCGCCCCGAGTACATTCAACTGGGAAAGCTGAAAACCGAGTTTCCGAATACCCCGATCATCGCCTTAACCGCGACCGCCGATAAACTTGTTCGCAAAGATATCTTTGAACGTTTGAATATCGCCGACGCCGATCTGTTCGTATCAAGCTTCAATCGCCCAAACATCTTCTATACCGTTGAGCCAAAACAGAATTCGTTCGGCAAGCTTCTCGATTTTCTCGAAGATCGAAAAGACGAAAGCGGAATAATCTATTGTCTGAGCCGAGCGGCTGTGGATTCGCTCGCTGACGATCTTCGCGACGAAGGCTATAACGCTCTTGCATATCACGCCGGTCATGACAAGGGCGTTCGCGACCGCCATCAGACAGCTTTCCTCAATGACGAAGCAAAGATGATCGTTGCGACGATCGCGTTCGGAATGGGCATCGACAAATCGAATGTACGGTTCGTCGTTCACATGGACCTGCCGAAGAATAT
>DASXPW010000129.1:0-4258 GCA_036493385.1 Pyrinomonadaceae bacterium | reverse complement strand
TTGTCCGAGCGACAACGCCATTCCGCCAAAGACTCCGGCGGCGTAACCTTGCCCGTTTAGTCGCCACCAGTACCAACGCAATACGTTCGGCGGCAAAATGCCCGCGGCCAGCGTGCCGAATATCCACAGGAACGCCGTATTTATCGACGTTCCAAAAACCGAAATGATCAGGCCAGTGATGATCAGCAGCGCCGACGAAAGATAGCTCACGCGGACAAGCTTGCGGTTGTCCGCCGAGGGATTGATATATCGCTGATAAACGTCTTTGACCAAGTAGGCCGCACCGCCATTGACCGTCGAGCTAAACGTCGCAAGGAAACCGGAAAGCAGCGCCGCCAGCATAAAACCAACCAGCCCGACCGGCAGCATCGTTCCAATTATCAGCGGCAGGGCGGTTTCAGGGTCGGCCTTTAATTTTGCGTCGAGTACAGGGTTGCCGATGCCAATAATCGCCATCACGGCGATCGCCATCGCAAAGGGCCAGCGGACCGTGTGGATAACGCCCCACAACGCACCGAGCTTCGAGGCGTCTCGTTCGTCCTTGGACGCAAGGAAACGCTGAAAATCGTAGAGCTGTTCGGGCCCGCTAAAGCAGAGCAGCAGGCCCTTTGCAACCCACACCGCGACCAACGCGCCAAAGAGCGAGTAGTCGGTGCCCCCGGTGACGAGGCCTTGAAAAGACTCAGGTCGCCAAGACGGCATGATATCGCCCCAGCCGCTCGGGATCTGTGAACTAAATCGCGCCGCGTCGAAATGCAGGAAACCAATGATCGCGAAAACGATCGCGCCGGTGCTTAGAACTACCGTCTGTACGATCTCAACCCGAACAATGCCGTGAAAACCACCGATAACGACGTAGGCACCGGTGACCCCAAGAATCAAAAAGGCACAAATGTTCTCTGATGTGAGCGTGAGAGTGCTGCTTCCGATCGAAAATACCCAGGGCTGGAAATGGAGAAAGATCGCACCAAATTTGCCCATTCCGATCGCGCCGTATCCGAGCAGGGCCGTGATCGTCAGTATCGCAAAGAGCGTGTATGAGAATCTTGCGAGATCGCCAGATTTGCCGGTGCCGAAACGCGTTTTCATCCACTCGGCCCCGGTCATGGCGTCAGAACGGCGGATCCACTTGCCCATGTAAGCCAGATAAAACGCGGTGATCGGGAACCCCCACAGCCAATGGACCCACATTCCTTTGAGCCCAAGCGCGATAAAGGTCGAGACGATCCACATCGTGCCCGTGATGTCGAAATAGCTTGACGATCCCGACATCGCCAGCGCCCACCAGGGCAGTTGGCGGCCGCCGAGGAAATACGATGACATGCCTTTTGCGGCAAGGCGCTTCATCGCAAACCCGATGCTCATGATGACCGCCAGATACAAAACGACTATTACCTGGTCTATGACCGAAAGGTTCATATCGTCGTGCCTGATCTCATGTTATTCTTCGCCGTTGAATAAGTGGCCATCACTGCTTATTTGAAACAATCCCGAGATCTATCTTTCCGCAAAAGTCAATAGATCTAGGCTCAAGGGTTTGCCGCTCGGCTCATGGGCGGCAGGGTACTTTATCTTCGGTCAAGACTAAGTATAAATAACCTGTTTCGAAACACGTGTCAACTAAAAAATCAGATCAGCGATAGGCGTGAAGGACGAGCGGCGTGAGAAGTAAGGTGAAAGCATCCTTGCAAAGCGATGGGAATGGCCCCGTAGAGGCTCGGTCGCGCAACGCTGGCCGTTCGTATCGTTATCTGATCGGGCGACACGATATACCGGCTGCGAACGCGTTTCTTAATGATGGGTTCAATGATCGGCCACGCGGCAGTGATATTGCCGCCGACCACAACGGTTTCAGGCAAAATGCCGTGGGCCAAGTTGCTTATGCCCTCGCCCAGATACTCGGCGGTTATCTTCAACGACTCGAGCGCCATCTCATCGCCGTTCATCGCGAATGAGATGATCTCCTTTAAGCTAACCAGCGGAAGACCCTGTTTCGCGGTCACGCGATGATACCTTTCGACGGTCGCACGCTCGGACGCGAATGTCTCCCAACATCCTCGACGACCGCACGAACACAGCTCACCGCTCGGATCGATGCTCATATGGCCGAAACCGCCAAGGCCGTGTCGCGACCCGACATGGAGCTGGCCGTTGATCACAAGCCCGGTACCGAGACCTTCGACGACGAGAACGAACAGAAGGCTCTTAACCCTGGCCTCGTTGAGCGGCCCATACCAGAACTCGGAAAATGCGGCAGCGTTCGCATCGTTCTCGACAAATACCGGCAAACCAAACCGTGAGGCGAGCACCTCGCCCAGCGGTACATCGATCCATTCAAGGTTTGGCGAGACTTCAACGGTACCTGATTCCCTATCGACCAGGCCCGGAACGCTCACGCCGAACGCGCCGAATCGAGATCTTGCGTACTTTGACTTCATTAACAAGTCGATCTCAGCGCACAGCTTCTCAAGAAATTTCTCGGGTTTGCCTTCCGTCAGGATCGAACGTTGATGCAGAATGCGGCCATTGAGATCGGCGACCGCCAGAACTGTGTCAGAAACGCCGATATCCACGGCGAGGACATACAGACTCTCGGCGTTAATATATAGATTTTTTGGCGGACGGCCGCCGCTCGATGGCCCTTCGGTGCCTTCGTAAACAAGTCCGGTTTTGATCAGACGGTTTACGATTGCCGAGACGGTTCCCGCTCTCAGGCCGGTATGCTTTGAAATGTCGGCACGCGAGATAGGCTGCTTTTCGCGAATGAGGTGAAGAAAGATCATCTGGTTGATATCGCGAATATCGCTGACACCGACCATTCGAAACGCTTTTTCGTTACCGTTTTTCACCCTGATGAAAATTTCTGCAATATACAGTTGGGCTAATTGAACCACTTTTCTAAAGTCGACCGCAAGGAAACGCTCATATTGTGTCCGCGCCTGGCGACAAAAAAACGCTGGTCGGGTAGCGGGCGGCGCTGTATAACACGGCATGCCCGCTTAGCGTGCCTAACTCAGCGATGCGGCTGTGGCTGTCCACACCGTAGCTGCGACGCGCACCGCCTTTTGCGCCGCTCCGGTAACGACCAAAATGGGATTGATAAACGGGTTACTATATAATCCGTTTGCGGAAGGTTTACCCGAGATGTCGATACTAATTGCCGAAGACAATGCCGCTCAACGCCGTTATTTGAGCGACCTACTGAAGGATAAATTTCCGGATCGGCTGCCGCTGATCGAGGCGGAGGACGGCGAATCGGCCGTGCGTCTGTCGGTCGAGCAGCAGCCGGACCTGTCGATACTCGACATCCAGATGCCAAAGCTTTCGGGGGTCAAGGCAGCCAAGGCGATCTGGCGCGATTTCCCAAAGGCACGCATTATCTTTTGGACACAGTTTCCGCACGAGATCTACATAAACGAAATACGCAAGATCGTCCGCTCGACCGAGCCACAGCCGACCTACGGTTTTATCCATAAAAATAACCCTGAGGATCGATTCGTTCGGTTTATCGCCGCCGTGCTCGAAGACGGAGCGGACATGATCGACCCGGCGTTCAAGGACCAGTTTCAGCGGCCGCTGCTGACCGAGTTTGAGGCCGAGGCGTTGCGGTACCTCGCGCTCGGCATGTCGAATTGGGCGATCTCGCGGAAATGTTCGTTGAGCCTGCGCGGCGTCGAGAGTCGCCTGGCGACGCTCTATGAAAAGTTGTTCCCCGCCCACTCGGCCGGGACCGCTGAAGAGTCGTACGACAAGCTCGCCTACAACACACGCACGCGCGCCTTCTTCGAGGCTCTGAGACGCGGGCTCATTAACAGCGATGAGCTGGAAAAGGCGGAACGCGAGCTGGCCGGTTGGCTCGACCGCGACCGCCGAAAGTTTGCAAAGGAATGAGGAAGAGAACCGCCGGACTCTTCAGTGGATAGTGACAAGTCGATAGTGAATAGTAAGGATCGACAGATACTATCCGCTGATCACTAGTGACTTGTCACCGTAGAAATAGTTCTAAAGAAATTTCACATGCAAACCGCCTTGTGCAATCATATTTAAGCCGAAAGATCATTTCGTCATTTGCCGGCGCGATGTTGGTATTGGCGGCGGTCCTTAGCGTCCTCACGGCGCAGGAACATCAAGCCGAGCCTTCGCCTGTACCCTCACTATCACCAACCGCTACACCGAACCGAACGCCTTCGCCGACGCCATTGCCCGGAGCCCAAAACTTTCACCGCTGGGGCTCGATCACGGTCTTCAACGGCTTGCC
>DASXPW010000128.1:0-3183 GCA_036493385.1 Pyrinomonadaceae bacterium | reverse complement strand
GTGATCCGCGAAAGGATCTTGAGCAAGGTGGATTTGCCCGCGCCGTTCCGGCCAAGTACACCCAGCGTATCGCCCTGCTCGATCGAAAAGCCGACATCACGCAGAGCCCATATCTCGCGCATTCCGGCATCCTGCGTTTTGCCCTTTACAAGTCGTGTGACTGCGTCGCGAACCGAACGCGTCCGCGCGTCGTTAATGCGGAATAGCTTTGAGATATTTTCGACTTTAACTACGCTCATCGTCCGCTAGATCACGTCCGCAAAATCTTCCTCGAGATGCCCAAAAATAAAGAATGAGATCGCCGACAACACGATCAGCGACGCAACCGAAACGCCGATCAGCGGCCAATCGAAAGGCGTACCTAGAACGGAGCTGCGAAAGCCTTCGAGAATGCCTACAAGCGGATTGATCGCAAACAGCAGTCTCCACTTTTCATTGATCAAACTCGCCGGATAAAAGACCGGTGACGCTATCATCCAAACCTGGAGGATGAAAGGCAGCGCAAATTTGACGTCGCGGTAATTGATGTTTAACGCGGCAAAGAGAGTTCCAAAAGCAGCCGCCTGCAAAAACGCAAGAAAGACAAAGACGGGCGCGAGTGCGATCGTGATCGACGGCATGCTCCCGTAGTAGATCATCAGGATAGCCAGGATCGCGAAGCCAAAAACCAGATCGAAGAGGGCTGCGACCGTGTCCGCTACCGGCACAATGAGCCTCGGAAAATAAACCTTCGTGACAAGCTGGGAATTATTGACAAAGCTCGTACTCGACATCGAGACGGCCGTATGCACAAAGAGCCAGATCAGTAGACCGCTCAACGCGAAGAGAGGATAAGGAATTTCAGTGACGAACCTTGCAAAACGGCTGAAGAGCAGGGCAAATATCACGGTGGTCAGAACCGGCTGCAGAACGGCCCATGTGATGCCGATCGCCGTCTGTTTGTATCGAATCTTGATGTCACGCCAGGTTAGAAAGTAAAGCAGCTCGCGATAGCTCCAGATCTCGGCGAGATCGATGCTAAAAAAGCCCTTTTTAGGGCCGATGCGCGTGATCGTTGTGTTTTGCGTTGCGTTCAATAGAGGTAACGACCCGACAGGGAACAGAAATACGTTAATGCGTTAAGGTCTAAAGGTCAATCATTCGGTTTCCGGGCCAGGCGATATGATCCAGTCGATCAGAGAGCGATTGCCAAACGTGCGCAAAAAGCCCGGAGCTAAGAAGACTTAACCCCGGGCAATCCTTTTCAACTTCGTTTACTGTCTCTGAAAGTCAGGGCTCCCGAGTACAAGGCTTACAACCTTGATCGCCTCCGCATCACCCGAAGCAGGTAATAGACGGACCTGGCGGTTCTGACGGCCCTTCTGTCCCTGCCCGCTCATGTCGGGTGCGTCCATCGGGTTGTCAGCGACCTCGTCTGGTGTCTTTACCTCGGGCAGCGGCTGGTCGATCTGTTTTTTCAGAGTCGACTTGGTCGCGTCCGCGATCTCGCCGCCGAGTATAGAGCTGATCGCGTTGTTAAGCGTCTGATCTTTGTCCTTGCCGTCCAGGCCCTTTAGATCCACGGTCGTGCCGGGAATGCGATTGCTGGCGACTGCGATCGCAAAATTCATCCTTTCGAGCAGAGCACCCGTGTTGACCCAGTCTTCAGCCTTGTCGGGATAACCCGTCGGTGCCTGATAGCCATAGGGGACCTCGCCAAGTTTGTTCAGCATCGCAAGCATCGCCGGACTGCCGTTGGTATTTGCGCCGAGTGCACGGATCGACGAGACCGCGAGCTCGAACGGGGTCTTGATCTTGGCCCGATAGTTTTCCGGTGCAAAGAACTCCTTATCGCTAAAGATCGCCCTCAGGGTCGTCTTTATATCGCCGCCAGATTTGTGAAACGCGTCGGCCACACGGCCGACAAGAGCATCGCTCGGGTTGTCTGAAACGAATTTTACACACAGCTCCTTTGCAATAAACTTTGCCGTCGCCTGGCTGTTTACCAGAATATCCAGGACCTTCATTCCGTCCTTGATGCCGCCCTCGTCGATCTTTTGTCCGAGAACATATTTCGGTCCTTTTTCATGCCAGCGGTCATTAAAATAAAACTGTCCGCTCTCCAGGTCATCCGCAATTCCCGGCATGCGTTGAAGCCGATCAAGCTTTCTATCGTCCTGACCGGAGATCGTTCTCGCGGCGGCCTTTCGGTAGCCGGTCGGATCGGCGATCGTCCAGCCGGTAAATGCCTTTGCGACCTCGATAATGTCCTTTTGCGTGTATCCGCCGTCGACACCAAGCGTGTGCAGCTCCATCAGCTCGCGCGCATAATTTTCGTTAATGCCGCGCTCCTGCTTTTTCGGCTGTTTTTGCTGCGGGTTATCACGTATCTGTCGCAGTCGCTGATCGATCTGCGCATCGGTAATGCCCCGCTGACGCATCCGATCGCGCATCCGCGGCGGAAGCTGGCCGCCGTTTCGCATTATGCGTTCGGCGAGCGCCTGGTTATTGGCCGCGCGGTTGCCACCGGGGGCCGGGGCATTCGGCGAAACGGACTGAAAATTATCCAGATAGAACAGCATAGCCGGATGCATTGCGGTCCCGGTCAGAAGGTCCTTAAAATTACCGAGTGCGTTCTTTCGCAGCACATCACGTTCGTAACTCGGGATGTACCATCGAACGGCGTTTTTGCCCGAAAACACGTTGAAGTGATTTTGCCAGAAATCGACCATCACCTCTTGAAGCTGTCGCTCAGAGTACACGGCCCGGATGACACGGTTGGCGACGATCTGAGGCAGCAGTTGCCCCGCCGGCCGAAGGTCATATTTTCGGTAGAGCTCGTTTAGCTCCTGCCGGCGTTCACGCTGCTGGTCCGCGGTCACCGCGGTCGGATCTTGTGTATTGCCGCCCTTGTCTCCGGCCTTTGCCTGGGCGTCAGCCTGCGCCTTTTTACCGCCGTTGAGCTGCCGAAGCAACGCGCCGGGATTTGGATATTTCTCAAAGATCTCGGCCGTCGACATATTGAATATCTCAAGGCCCTTGACTTTGTTCTCAGCCACCGAATCGTCGATCGAAGTTGGGTTTAGCTGCTGGTCAATATATTTATCAATGCCGATCTTCCGAACCTTATCGACATCACCCGACCGGGCGCCAAAGCCGAGTCGATTCAGAACGTGAAGTATCTTCTGATCGTCCGTGAGCGAC
>DASXPW010000127.1:0-6603 GCA_036493385.1 Pyrinomonadaceae bacterium | reverse complement strand
ACCGAACGCGGCGCAAAGGTCTGCGCCTACGATCCGGTCGCGATGGAAGAGGCTCGACATTGTCTCGACAGCGCAGTCGAATTTGCGGGTGACGAGTACGAAGCGATCCGCGATGCCGATGCCCTCGTGATCGTGACAGAGTGGAACCAGTTTCGAGCCCTCGATATGAAACGTGTTAAAGAGCTGCTCAAGACTCCAAAGATCGTCGACCTCCGAAATATCTATGAGCCATCCGACATGCGCGCGATGGGATTTGAATACGTCGGCGTGGGAAGATAGTACGCTGCATGTCTCACTAAGATATGGCCTTCACTTCAAAAGTTTTGGTAACGGGCGGAGCCGGATTTATCGGCTCCAACCTTGCCGACGAACTTATCCGTCAGGGAGCCAAAGTAAAGATCATCGATAATCTTGTTACCGGGTTCAAAGAGAATCTGAGCGAGATCCGGGGCGATTTTGATTTTATCGAGGGCGATCTGAACGACGATCAAGCCCTCGCGCGTGCGATCGAGGATTGCGAAGTTATTTTTCATGAAGCTGCATTGCCTAGCGTACCGCGCTCGGTCGACGATCCGGAAGAAACGCATGACGCCTGCGTGAACGGCACGTTCAAGCTTCTAGTAAAAGCACGCCAGACGAGCGTCAAACGAGTTATCTACGCTGCTTCCAGCTCTGCGTACGGCGATCAGCCGACGCTGCCAAAGGTCGAGACGATGCGGCCGGAACCGCTGTCGCCTTACGCGGCGGCCAAGCTGGTAGGCGAATATTATTGCAGCGTGTTCAATAACGTCTACGGCCTCGAAACATTCTCGCTCAGATATTTCAACGTCTTCGGCCCGAGACAAAATCCATCGTCGATGTACTCGGGTGTGATCTCTCGCTTTGTCGACGCAGTTTACTCGGGCAAGCAGCCGGTCATCTACGGCGACGGCGAGCAGACACGCGATTTTACCTATGTCGCGAATGTTGTCGACGCCAACATCAAGGCTGCGAATGCGACAAGCGGATTTGGTGAGGTCATTAACGTCGCAAATGGCGAACGGATATCTCTTCTCGATCTGCTTGAGACGATCAAGCGTATCGCAGGTAAGCCAGACGTCGCGGCGGACCACCAGCGCGAGCGAATGGGCGACGTAAAACATTCACAAGCCGACAACCGGAGGGCTGTCGAAATATTAGGCTACGAAAAGCTTTTTGATCTCGAAGAGGGCCTTCGCCGGACCATCGAATGGTGGCAGTCGAGCCGTTTTGCTGCGGTCGCCGCTGTCTAGGCAAGCAAAAACGGCCGCTCGAAGTGCGGCCACATATTCACAAACTAACCCGCCGTTCGATCACTTAACTGAGGTGAACACGTCATCAGCTAGCTCGGTATTTACCATAATATCCTTTGATTTGAAATTGGCGTAGATCACGCCTAGCTGACCGAGGTCGAATCTCTGCGAATATTTCTCGGGAACAACAACCCCGTCAACGACGCGACACTTGTCGATCTCGACCGCGGTCGTAAAAACGTGCCCGTTAAAGTCGTACTGCGACTCAAACCCCTTTACCTGATTCGTTTTGTCGTCGATATAAAAGTCGGTATAGAAGCCATCGGGCGCCGTAATGCGAAATCCAGTTTTGTTTTTGGCGCCGGCAGGAAGCTTTGAAACAACATAGCCGTCGCTACCCAGCCGTTGGAGCAGGGGCATCCCCAACCGATTTAGCGGCGGTAGTGCAAAGCCGATCTGAGCGCTCGTATAAGTCTGTTGGCCGTCAAACGCCTGCTTAAAGGACTGAACCGGCGTGGATAGCTCAACCCTGTATTTGTCGCCCGCAAAAGCCATCGAAAACCCGCCCGCGATCGCCTGATTGATCAGCGAAGGCGAATTCACATCGACCGAACCACGGACGACAAGAGTTTTCATTGCGCGAAACTTATCGCCGCCGTGCGCTGAGTAGACCTTGTTCGCGAGCTCGAGGCTGGCTTTGTCCGGTAGCGTAGCAGAGGTTTTGGGGTCCGTAACGCCGCCGGTTTGAGCAGCGGCCGAAACAACGAAGGAAAGTGCGAAAAAAGCTGCAAATATGAGCAAACGCATAAAACAAGAAAGACGAAGCTTATCACTTCGTCTTTCTCGATGTCTATGACCAGCATTTGGTTGCGGTCGCTACCAGCTAAAGCGCATCTGGAGCTCGATACGTCTGTTTGCCGTTCCTCCGCCTCCTCCGCCAAATCCGCCAAAGGAGCTTGCCGTCGATACGGATTGACCAAATCGGAACGATGCCAAATTTCCTACGGGTGTTCCGAGGTTGACATTGTTGAACAGGTTCGTGAAGTAGAGCCCGACATTAAGGTTGTACGGTTTTCGACGATCTCCGCCGCCTCCGCCTCCAAATCCACCGCCTCCACCGCCTCCGCCGCGACCGCCTCCGCCGCCGAAGACAGCGCCGCCTCCGCCGCCACGGGCCCCGCCACGGCCACCTCCGCCGCCTCCGCGGCTTTCGCCTCCGCCGCCGTTCTGATTGCCGGCAACCGTATCGCCTTTACCGCCAAAGCCGAAATTCTTGGATAGGCGTAGATTGACCGTAAGTGACGGCGGGCCTTCGCCCCAGTTCCGTGGAATTATGGTATTTGGGTCCTGGCCGGCGACATCACACCACGAAGCCGTAATGTTCAATTGCGAACAGCGAGCCGCCAAGGCCGCAAATGTTGGACGCTCGGTTGAGATCGTGTCTCCGTTAGTATCGATGCCGGTTACGATGTTAAAGGGACGGCCCGAGGAAGCAACGACGAACGGAGCAAGCGCGACCCCCCACGGAAGGTTCAGGTTTCCACCGATCGTAAACATATTTCTAATATCGAACGACGACCGTCCATACTCATCAGTCAAATCGTACGAATAAGCAGGAAATCCTCCGTCGGCGTTTCCTTTGGCGAAACCCAATCGGTAATTTCCATACAGCGAGATCCTCGGCGAGATCTGGCTCCGGAAATTGAGGACGAGCTGCTGCTGATTGGAAATGCCGCTCGTCTCGTATTCGAAGATTGGCCCTTCAGAAAGATCCGGCCGCGGCGCGTTACTGCAGTCCACCTGGAGCGGGCATATCGGCGCGTTTATGTTCCGCGTTCGAAGCTGATGCAGCGAGTGAGAAACTATATATGCAGCCGAGAGTGTTGTATGAAACGGTAACTGCCGCTCGACACTGAACGCGCCTTGGACGGTGTACGGCGCGGTTAAATTCAAGTCTTTCGTGCGGACGACGCTTGCCCCGGGGAGTACGGCGGCTATCTCGTCGGCGGTCGGAACATTGGTCACGCCATCGACCGTAAAGATCGGTTGAGACAGTAACTGCAAGGCTATCGCGCGGCGAACAGGATCAGGGTCGAGTGAATTAACGATCAGATTCAATTGGTTTGAACCGTTAAATCTCTCAATATTCAACGTGTTGTTTTCTCCGAAGCGATCATAGAAAACACCGGCGCCGGCACGAAACACCGTCTTTGGAGCTTTTGCTCCAGTCGCCCCCGGCGACCAGGCGATGGCAAAACGCGGAGCAAAGTTCAGATCTGAGTGAATATTTGTCTGGTTCTCATACCGCAGCCCGAGGCTTAGTGTAAGACCGGGTTTGAGCCGCCAGTCATCCGTCATAAAGGCGCCTAGATCAACCTGAGAAACCGACTGCAGCGGGCTGCCCGCGTTGATACTAAACTGCGTCGGGATCTGGGTCCCTTCGATCGTCGCGATGTAATTGGTCAGATTCGTAAATGAGAACGACCCGCCGAAGTTATTCTCGGACTGGTCGTCAATTGTTACTCCCCGCAAACGAACGCCAAATTTGATCGCGTGTTGACCTGCCTTTCCTAAAGATGTCGTCGTATTATTCGATAACTCCCAATTTCGATTCTTGTTAAAGCTTGACCCGATCTGCGCGCCGCCGCCGGTAAAGAACGTCGGAACGCTGATCGTCGGAATCGAATTGTCACCGGACTGTTTTCGATCGTTGAAGCTATACCCAAATCGCGTTTCATTCACCGTTTTTGGATTGATCACCATCGTCTCGGTGAGTCTTAACTCGTGAGAGACCGTGCTAGTCGAGTAAGCTCGAGACGGCAGCGACGTGTCCCCGATTCCCTGGTTGCTAAAGGATGAAGTTGAGTATTCGTACCGGGCGACCAGCGTGTTCTGAGGGTTTATCTGGTAGTCGACGCGCGGACCGATCGAAAATCGGCGGGTCGGAACTAAAAATTCCTGGTTAAGAGTTGTCGGGTTCAGACTCGGGTCGAGCACTATCGCATTTACGACCGCATTCTGGTCGTTATCTCGTTTATTTATATCGAGAAAGAACGAGGCCTTTCCTTTCACGATCGGTCCGGACAGATTTCCCCCGAAAAACCGCGTCTGGCTTGGGGCACGGTTGATCGCGAACGGATTGCGAGAGTTCAGGCTCTCGTCGTTGAAATTAAAGAACGCCGATCCGCGGAATTTGTCGGATCCGGGCTTGGTAAAGATCTCGATACGGCCAAAACCCAGCCGGTCAAATTCGGCCGAGAACGGATTGCTGTTGATACGGATCTCACGGATCGATTCCTTCGGCGGCAAGTTTCCACCGGTAAAACCGTCGATGTATAACTGCCCGCCGTTAGGGCCCGCGCCGGGTCCCGCCAAAGCTTGCAGCGCTGCCTCTAACTCATCTGGGTCGTCCGGAAGTGCTTCAAGGTCCTTGCCCTTGAGGACTGTTGCGTCCTTATTTGAATCGGGATCGGTGTTGACCTCTTCCCCGCTGTTCACATTCACATTCGCCGTCACGTCCTGCACACTGAGCGAAACCTTTATCTCGGCCTTTTTCCCGGCCGTCACTTGCACGTCAGGCTGAGCAAAGGGCGCAAAGTTTGCGGCCGAAACCTGCAGAACATAGAGTCCCGGGGGAAGGCCGCTGACAGTAAATTCACCGCCGCTGTTAGTCGTCCCCGACTTCGTTTTTCCCTCAGCCGAAACCGTCGTAACGGTCGCACCGGGAAGAACGCCTCCATTAGGGTCGGTCACCACGCCGGTGATGTTGCCGGTCGATTGAGCAAAAGACGTTGCAGTTATAAATGCCGATAGAATGCCGGCTAGTAAGATAAATTTGAAATTGTTCATGATAAAAGTCGCCTAAAATTTAAATTGCCCGTGGGCACATTAGTTTGACGTCAAACTACGGCGTTCCAAATGAGTCAAGACCCGGGATGTTGAGGTCCAGCTGTCGCTGCGAGCCGCCCTGACGCGCCGCCGACATCTGAGCGGCACGCAGGAAGGGTTCAACACCCGAGAGAAGTTTGATCGCGGTTATGCGATCGAGATCAGAATTTTTCGTGCTTGAAACGGCGATCACATCCCCGACCTTTAGGTCCGCCGGTGTGATCGTCGGAAAACGCTCGAGCATGTCGTCGATGCCGCCGCCGCGAGCGCCGCCGCCAAAACCGGGCCGCCCCTGTCCGCCGCCTTGCGTCTGGCCACCGCCCGCCGGAGTTCCCTGTCCGCCGCCCGCGGGACGAAATCCGCCCGCGCCGCCGCCTTGAAATTGGGCCATGCGGTTTGCCATCTCTTCGGGAAACTTTTTCAGCTCCGATGACGAGATGACGGCGATCGTCAGATCCTTGTTCGTCTGCATGTCGGTAACGACGATCTGATTATTCGCGACGTCGACCGACTTTACCTTTCCAGCCCGCGTTTGAAACGCGCCGCTCACGATCTCTTCCGCCGCGAACGTTGTACCGTCAGCCCCTTTGTCGCCCAGCACCCGGACCATATCGCCCGGTTTGATATCGGCGATGCTGCTCGACCTCGCTTCGCTGAACTTTACCGAGTCGGGTGCATAGCGCAGATATTTAATGCCGTCCTTTGGCGTCACAACGACGCTGGTGCTGCCCACCAGGCCGCGCTGCTCGACCGTGATCTTACCGGCGAGCTGATCGACCGCCGTGACCTTACCGGCGAGCCCGCGCGTGCGCCATTCTTCAGAGTCCTTCGCTTGTTTTTGCGCGATATCGGATTTCGCCATGATATAAACCGTCCGCGCCGGCAGAGTGCTTTTGTCACTGCCGTAGATCCCGGAAACGACCAGCTTGTCTCCTACAGAGATGTCGGAAAATGTCGCGGCGACGGCGGCCTTAAGACTCGGATTATCTGCAGGCACGCGTTTAAATTCAGTCTTGTCGGATAGCGAAATATTGAGTGAGCCGTCTTTAGTTTGCAGGACGATCTTTGCCGAATCCAGCGATGTCACATCACCTGTCGCGACCGACGGTTTCATCGCGTCCGGGGCCTGTGAAAACGCGGCCGCCGCGAATGCAAGGCTCAGAATAAGCGAGTAAATAAGGCTTGTACGATTTCGAAGCATATCCGATCTAACTATATTAAATTCAGTTTCTTATACACGGACGGCACCGGCATAAGTTGCCGTCACCTAACTAAGACGACAATTTTAGCGCGTGGGTTTATCGTTTTGTGTAAAGAATTGTAAAACAATGTTGCCGTAACGTCAGGCCTGACGCCAGGTTGCGGGAGTTTTTCCGGTCAGAACAAGGCCAAGCCCCGCGACGAAAAGCGCGATCACGCCAAGAGTCCATAGATAAGGAATTGA
>DASXPW010000126.1:0-7967 GCA_036493385.1 Pyrinomonadaceae bacterium | reverse complement strand
GCCGACGGCCGCATCGTCGACAACGGTTACGCATCGGGCAGCAAGCTTGGCAGCGACCGTCTGCTCTTCCCTGTCCAGATCATCGGCGATCAGGATGGGCCGTGGGATAAGGCCGCCTGGCGTGATGCGTTTTATGGCAATGCGGTCTCGGGTTTCACGGCGATTCCGTAAAACGAACCCATAAAATTATAAATTCGGCCGCTCTGAACACGATCACGATCAGAGCGGCCGAATTTTTATGTCACGTCGCGCTGCGCCTCGCTGCTGTTTCTGATGACCTCGACATCCGACAGCGCGATCATCCCGTCGCCGACCATCTCGCGAAGCGACGGCAGCAGCGCCGCGATCTTCTCTTCGCTTTCGATGACCTCGATCCGCATCGGCACATCGTCCGACAGGCTGAGTAATTTCGCCTCGTGAAACTCGCCTGTCCGCCCGTAACCTGCAACGCCTCGCGTCACCGTCGCGCCGGCGCAATCGTTGCCGTAAAAAAATTCGACTATCGCCTCATACAGCGGTTTATGGTGATAATGCTGCAGCGCACTTACATAGATCACCAGTTTTTTAGCCGGGCCTCGTGTCAGCATTTAGTCCGTCTCCGCGACGATCGCGCCGCTGCGGCTGAGATCGACCAGGCCACGCGAGCCGACGAGCTCGGCCACCTTTGCCGCCGCCGCGTTCGCCGCCGCCGGCGGCCCGATCGCCTCGACGATCAGCGGCAGGTTGTCCATCGTCGTTTCATTTTGTATCGAATGTATCCGCCGGCCTCTGCCAAAGCTCATCACGCCTTTGGTGATGGTCGCGCCGCCGACCCCCGCCTCGCGGAGAGCCTTGGTAATATCTCTGACCAGCGGATGATGCGAATGCCGCTCGTCGCCGCCGACATAGATGGTCAGCTTCAGCGCCGGCTCAAGTCGCACCGGCCAGGCCATCGCACCGGGCGCTTCGGCGATTCGAGTCGGCACCGGCGAGATCGCCGCGGTCAGCGAACGGGCCGCGACGATGCCGCCCCAAACGGCTGCAAATCCTACCACTACGCTCAGCGCGACATATAGGAATGCATACAGCAGCTCCCGGTTTTCGATCAATCCTGCGGTCTCGTATTCGAACGTCGAAAATGTGGTATATGCCCCGACAAATCCGACCGCAACGATCAATCTGACATATGGGTCGATCTGCAGCCGCTCGCTGGCCAGCGTCAGGAAAAAACCAATGATGAACGAGCCTGTCACGTTTATGACAAACGTCGAGGTCGGGAACGGCAGCGCGGTCCGGGCCAGAAATGTGGTGCCGAGGTAATATCGCAAACATGCGCCCAACGCCCCGCCAAACGCAACCGCCAAATATTTTGAGAATGTCTCCAAGCAGTTCTCCTTAGCTGGTCCGAATTCGATTTAAAACCAAAACTCCCGGCTCGCCGACGCAGACAAACGCATCGCTAAACCAGGAGTCATCAACCTCTCGCGAGGTGGTTATACGGTGAACTCCATCACCTTAAAGCTGAGATTATCTTACAGGAAGCCGCTTGAAATTTTAAAGCGAAAAACGCGGGGCGTGGCGGATCGGTGAAGGTAGTCCCCGAACCAGAGATTCGATGAAACGGTCTCTGACCACGAGACGGCCGATAGATGCCGATTGAGTAATACCGCCGATAGAAATAATATTGCGGTGATCGACGGTTTGAGATCGTTTCGAAAAATATGGTACTTGATGACCGGATCACGGGAAAACGCGACATGCTGCTTCATTTTCTTGCTGCCCTCGCCTATCGCACGCAAAAGGCGCTAAGGGGCGCTCCTGCTGAGTTCGGCAGCTTTCGTCCTATCGATGGGTTGCGAACGCCGTCTGAACTGGTTCGTCATATGACGAGCGTTCTCGGTTACGCGCAAACCTTTTTTATCGGCGGCAGTTATTGGGCCGATCCAAGGCCGACCATGGCCGATGAGATCGATCGCTTTCATCAGACTCTCGAAGATCTTGGCCAATGCATCCGGACCGATCTCCACAAATGTGAGCTTTCACCCGAACAGCTCTTGCACGGCCCGCTTTCCGATGCCATGACGCACGCGGGTCAACTCGCGATGCTTCGCCGGATGGCAGGAATTCCGGTTGCGCCTGAAAACTTTATCTTTGCCGAAATAGACGCAGATCGTCTCGGCAGTGATCAGGCCGAGCCAGCGGCGCCGGACAAGGTATGGGATCAGGCTCCGGAGGACTGGACGCCGCCGGAATGATCGCTTTTCAATATCAGCTCTGCTTTAACGAGTCGACGATCTCCTGAAACCGATTGAAAAGTTTGCCAACGTGAAAGCCGTCCATGATCGTGTGATTTGCCTCGACCGAAAGCGGCATCATTTTCCTTTCAGCCGCATCAAACATCTTTCCGAAAACGATCCGTGGGACGGTCTGGCGCCGATCGAGACGGCTGGCGTGTTTAAAGCTTGTGAACGATACCCAGGGAATGACCGAATAATAGATCAGATCGAGCCTATGCGTCTCAACGTCAAAGGTTTTCAGTTTTCGATAGTGGTCGCGCGCGATTTGCGCGTGCCGCTCAAACTCAAAGATGTCGTCGCGCATTTGGTAGTAGGAGAATGAAAACGTCTCGTCATCGTTCAAGATCGTCTGGGTAATGTCGATCCGCTTGTACTCGACCAGGCGGTCGTCGAGAAGACGTGTCCGAAACTCCCGTATCTCGTTTGCCGCCGACTGGCAGCAGTGGAGCGCCGCTAACGAGTACGCCAATTGGCTACGCTTGCAAAAGTGATATAGCTCGGTTACATCAAGATTGGCGGTGAAATTGAAAAAGGGGTCTTCGTAATCCTTAAAAAATTCGTAGGTCGCGCGGCGCGGCCAGGTTTCGATGTCGATCTCGGTGTACATTGAGCGTCTCTGTTGCGACATATCATAACCGCGCGTCGCCGCCTTCCAAAGCGTGCGAAAACATGCCGCGTTCAACGCCCGAAAATTTAACACTTTCGAGTTTGTAAACTCCCAACACACTGAATATACTGCAAGCGCATTCCTTCGTATTTTCGATCTTAGGGAAGTTCATAATTTTTGCATTGCGGCAAACCGCCGCCACTAGATCCAAGCATCGAGATCGCCATGACCGACTATTCAGATGCGGGCGATAGTTACCCCTCGAGCGGCTCTGTCGTACGTCCAACCTTTAAAGGAGAAGATCATGCTTAGTTCACGAAATTCGCGACTACATCGGATGTGGAATGTAATTGGTATCTGTCTTGTCACGCTGGCGCTCTCGGCCGCCGTCTGCTCACAGGACACGACCTCAGGGACAATTCAGGGCACCGTGAGCGACGAGCAGGGCGCGGCCGTCGCTGGAGCGTCGGTCGAGGCGCGAAGCTCCGGCACCAATTTCAGTAAGACGTTTGTTACGGACTCGGACGGACGCTTCACTTTTCTCTCGCTGCCGCCGGGAGCTTATTCAGTTTCGGTCACCAAACAGGGCTTCGCGAAACTAACGCAGGACGGCGTCGCTCTGACCGTCGGCAGGATCGTCTCGCTGAACGTGACCCTAAAGGTCTCCGGCGTCAGCGGCGAGGTCACGATCACCGGCTCGCCGACGATCGACACCGCCAAGACCGAGGCCAGCACGACGATCAACGAAGCGGCTATAGCTAATACACCGATCCTTGGCCGTAAGTTTGAAGATCTCTTAACGCTGACTCCCGGCGTGGCCATCACACAGGGGCCGGATGGCGACGAGATCAATTTCTCGGGTCAACGCGGCATCTTTAATAACGTCAGCCTCGATGGCGGCGATTACAACAACGGCTTTTTCGGCGAACAGGCCGGCGGCCAGCGGGCCGCGATCGACATCACGCTCGAGGCCGTTCAGGAGTTTCAGGTCGTTGCGACCGGTGCTCAGGCCGAATTTGGCCGAACGGCCGGCGGCATCGTAAACGTCATCACAAAATCGGGCACCAACGACGTCAACGGCAGTCTTTTCTATTTTCAGCGTCTCAAGGCCCTGACCTCGAATACCTCGGACGGCAAGCCTCTCAACGGTTTTCACCGCGAGCAGTTTGGCGGCACCGTCGGCGGCCCGATCAAAAAGGACAAAGTATTTTATTTCTTTGCCTTTGAGCAGATCTTCGAAAAGCTGTCACGAGCGAACCTCAGCGAGGCAATAGGTGCGCCGTGCTCGGTGGCAAGTCCGACCATTCAGGCCAATGAAGCACTGATCAACGGCAGCGCCGATTGCCAACGGCTTGCACTGATCAACTTTATCCAGTCGACGCGTCAGTTTAACGAAGGCGTGCCGGTCGACCACAAGATCAGAAACTCGGCATTTCTCGCCAAGCTAGACTGGAACCTAACGCCGTCGAACAAACTCGGCATCTCGTACAATTTCGACTTTTCAAAGAACACCAATCAGACCTTTGACGTGCCGACCTACGGAGCGTCGGCAAACGGCACCGAGGGCCCGTCGAAGATAAACGTCCTCAATTTCAATCTCTTCACGACCGTCTCGCCGACGATGATCAACGAGGCCCATTTCACCTACTCGCGTGAAGACCGGCCGCGCGGCGCAACGCCGTCGAACATTCTCGCCGACACAGCGATGGGATTCGGCACGACGTTTCGTTTCGGCAATCCATTCTTCCTGCAGCCCGGCGTCGACGAGGTGTTCTGGCGAACGCAGGCCCGCGACACTTTCTCGATCGTCAAGGGCGCTCACACCGTCAAGTTTGGCGGTGAATGGCTGCACAGCCTGAACGACCAGGTCTTCCGCGGCTTCTTTACCGGCCGCTACATTTTTGACAGCGTTGCCGGATTCCTCCGTTACGCATCGCCTGCTGCCGCCGGTGGTTTCGGACCGAGTGTCGGCGAATGTACGACCGGCGCGGGCGTGTTTACCGGATGGGTCACTCAGGATGCGCCATTTAGCGAAGCGTGCCCTGCCGGCAGCTCAGTCGGTTTTGCCGGCGGTGGTCCGCTTATATTGTATTTGCAGAACGGAATTCCAACGGGCATTTCGGGTGTACCGCCTCCGGGTAAATCGACAATCACGAATGACGACTACGCTCTGTTTGCCCAGGACAAATGGCAGGTCCGGTCGAATCTGTCCTTTAACTACGGCCTTCGCTGGGAAGCCGAGATGTTTCCAAAGCCGGTCGTGCCGCCGGCGCAGACGGCATATGGACCGCTGCTCGGCGATCCGCGATTCCCGTCCGACGGCACGCTGCACAGCCAGAAGGCCGAGTTTCAACCGCGAGTCGGTTTTGCGTGGGACATCACCAACAAAGGCAAGTCCGTTCTGCGGGCAAGCTACGGCGTCTACTATGCCCGGCAAAACATGCTCTCCGAGGTCGGTTCGATCACCGATAACGGCGTGCAGCAATTCGGCATCGCGTGCTTCTCGAATCCAGGCTGCTTCGGCGCCTCTTCGCGTCCCGTCTGGCCGAACCCTGTGACCGTGCCGCCTCTCGGTGGAATTCCCTTCGGTGCTAGCGTCCGCGTCTTTAGCAAGGATTACGAAAATCCGCGCATCTACACGGCCAACGTCCAGTTTGAGCAGGAGCTGGTCAAGGACATCGCGCTCTACTTCGATTACACGCACTCAAAGGGCGTTCATCTGACGCGCTTTTTCAACTATGCCCGGACGGGATTTTTCCCGACGCTCGGCGACGTTTTTGTGACCAGCTCGAACGGCAAATCGCTTTACGACGGATTCACGGTCGGCATGCGGAAACGCTTTAGCAGCCGCTATCAGTTCGAGTGGAATTATGTGCTGTCAAAGGACAAGGATGACGACTCAAACGAACGTGATCCATTTACGGACCGCTCCTTCAACATCTTCGATCCCGGTCTTGACTACGGCTTGTCGGACCGCGACATACGGCACAAGTTCAACTTCTTTGCTTATGCCCAGTTGCCCTGGAAGCTCGAGTTCACACCGCGCGTCCAGGCCCGCTCGGCACAGCCCGCGACGCCGGCCGTACTGATGCAGGTCGACGATCACACCAATCGCAACACGCTCCGCAAGGACAACGAGTTTTTCACGTTTGACTGGCGCGTCTCGCGTGTTTTCAACCTGACGGAGAAGATCGATCTCGTGCCGCAGATCGAGATGTTCAACACATTTAACAACAAGAACCTGATCAACTCGCTGTCCGGTGCGGGCAATCAAAACTCGATAACGGCCCCGAGCTTGTTCAACTTCGACGGATTCCTCCGACAGGGCGTCGGCGACCCTCGTCAGGTCCAACTTGCTCTGAAGCTCCGATTCTGAAGCCGGGTGGATCCTTCTCGATGGCCGCCTCCGGGCGGCCTTCTTTATTTGTGTACCAGCGAATGTGCGTCCCGCCCGGTCCGGTGTACCGTCTCGAACGGCGGACCGATATGCACGTCTCTACGCTGCGCGAATTTGTAAAGGCACTCGGCGGCCGCCTCGAACTCATCGCCAGCTTTCCTGACGGTTCATACCATATAAAACAGTTCGAACAGGAATAACTGCCCGACCGAGCGGCAGCCAACTTAAGCAGCCAGCGACCGGCGCCGCTATGTGGCTTGTTTCTTAACCAAACAGGACCCGCGCCCCGCCCGAAGTGAGGTTGTCGCCGACAGGGTGGTGGGAGCGCTGGTTTCTCTCGCAAATCTCTAATAAAGGCCACTTGCGTCGGCGGGTGGCCTTTTCTTTCTGTCAATGAAATATCCTTCCAAGATTGTCTTATCTGTTTAAGAAGCGTACTTTCTATCACGGTTCGCAAACGCAGGAGGGACATATGGCGCCAAAGGCAGTCAAATTTCTTGGAAACATCTGGATATGGGAATCGTCGGTCGCGTATCGCCGCGAGGTCGAAAAGGTTTTGCAGCTCGTCAACACGACGCAGGCGGGCAAGACGCTCTTCAGGCACATCAACTCAAAGAGCAACTACATGCTGATACAGCCTTATGTGCCGACCAAAAAGGAGCCCGTCAATGCGTTTGAAACCGGTAGAAACGAGGCGGACGGGGCTCCGGCCGGTTACGTTGCCGACAGCGTGAAGTTCAAGATTCCCTTCGTCGGCACGGTTGACTTCCCGACCGTCATCGGCACGGGCCGAGGCACGATAGTCGATGTCAATTACCATCCCGCGACGTGGTACGAGGTCGCAAAGCGAAGGGGCGGCCACATCGCTCCCGGCGATGGTCCGGGTGAGGTCCTTTTTCACGAGATGACACACGGCCTGCGCGAGCTTAGCGGCCGGATGCAATATCGCGATCAGGTCACCGGCGAGCCACAGATGGACAGCATCGAAGAGTTTTATGCGATCATGGCCGCGAATGTTTACCGGTCAGATCGCGGTTTCAAACTTCTGCGTGCCGACCATTGGGGCAGCAAAAAGATCGAGGGCGCTCTCATTTATCAGTCCGCCTATTACGAACATTACAAAACATACATCGACAAATGGTTTCTTGAGCAGCGTGCCTTTTGTCTCGATATGGCCCGCGTCACCGCGCAATTCAACCCGTTCCGCGAAGCCGCCGTCGGCCTCGGCCTGACCACCGGCTCAGCCACCAGCATGCGCCTGTGACCTTGAGCCCCCCTCCTTTCAACTTTGCGTAGCAGTAGTCCGCGGATCGCTACTTACTAACCGCTGACCACTGTCCCCTCTCCACTCTCCATTCTCCACTCTTCACTGTCCACTCTCCACTGTCCACTTCCCCCCGATACTTATTGTCTGTTGATCGCTGCATACAATACGTATAGTTTGATCCATGAATGCAGGACCCACACCTCATTGATGAGTTTGGCAGACGAATCAGACAGCTTCGGACTGAGCGAAATCTCTCACAAGAAGCGCTAGCAGAACTTACCGGCTTCCACCGCACCTACATCGGAATGGTCGAGCGCGGCGAGCGCAATATTTCGCTATCGAACATCGGTATTTTTGCAAAGACATTCGACATGTCCGTCGCGCAGTTGTTTGATTTCAAGTCAAAGCGGGGTGAACGCT
>DASXPW010000125.1:0-8972 GCA_036493385.1 Pyrinomonadaceae bacterium | reverse complement strand
AACTTTAACGAGCCTGGCTGCATATCGCGCCTGTTCGTACGTGTCTGCAACTACGACGCCGATGTTCTGTCCGAAAAAGGTAATGTTTGCGTCCTGCAGCATGGCGGTGCCCGCCCGCATCGAATCGTATGGCGCCAGCTTCAGCGCATTTTTGTGAGTGATAACGGCGATAACGCCCGGACTTTTTTCGGCGGCTGTTGTATCAATGTCCGAGATCGTGCCGGCCGCGATAGTGCTCTTAAAAATGAATCCATGCGCGACGTTTTTGACAGGAAAATCCAATGAATAATTGGCGGCTCCAGTGACCTTGAGTATTCCGTCGATGCGGTTGACTGCTTCGCCAATGGCTTTTAGTTTTGTGACCATATCGCCCTCCCGTTTAACCCTTGACGCTGCTGGTGGCTCGCGTCAGCGCGAGAACGATCGCGCGTTTACCAAGATCGACTTTGAATCCATTGTGTTTCAGAGGCTTTGCGACGTTCATCTCGGCGTCTGCCGCCGCACGGAAATTTGCTTCGGTTGGCGCCTCTCCGGTCAATGCTTTCTCAGCCGCATTTGCTCGCCAGGGCTTGTGGGCAACACCGCCCATCGCGATCCGCGCAGCTTTGATCTTGCCGCCCGCAATGTCGAGGGCGACGGCAACCGAAACAAGCGCAAATGCATAGCTCGCGCGGTCGCGAACTTTCAGATAGTAAGAATTTGCCGCGAAATTATTTTTCGGAATTTCGATCGCTGTAATTAGTTCACCGTGTTGCAGGTTCGTGTCTTTTTCCGGTGTGTTTCCGGGCAAGCGATGAAAATCGGCAAACGGAATGAGACGGTCCTTGCCATCAGTTCCCTGCACACGCACTTGAGCGTCGAGCGCTGCAAGAGCAACGCACATGTCCGATGGATGAACCGCGACACAGGTCTCGCTCCAGCCGAATATCGCGTGGTTGCGGTTGATCCCCTCCATCGCGCTGCAGCCGGTTCCGGGCTCGCGTTTATTGCACGGCTGCGAAATATCATAAAAATAAGGACATCGCGTCCGCTGCAAAAGATTGCCGCCGTTTGTCGCCATATTTCGGATCTGCGGTGAGGCCGCGGCGAGGATCGCCTGCGTCAACAGCGGATAATCCTGACGCACAAGCGGATGGTTAGCCGTATCCGAATTCTTTGCCAAGGCACCGATCGAGATGCCTACACCTGACGTCTTCATCTGCGTCAGCAAAAGGCTGTGAACATCGACCAGCTCAGATGGCGATTCGACACCCTCGCGCATAAGGTCGAGTATATTGGTCCCGCCCGCAACGTACATGGATTCGACGTTGGCCACGGCGGCGCGGACGGCGAGCGATGGTTCATTAGCCCGGGTATACTTAAAAGGTCTCATTCGGCACCTCCCGTTTGCGTAATCAGCGGAAGTTCTGGGTCGGTCGGGCGGTTGAGATGAACTTCACGAACCGCATTTACAATATTTGGGTAAGCACCGCAGCGGCAGATATTGCCGCTCATCCGTTCGCGGAGTTCATCATCCGAAAGCTCGAGCGGACGCGGCTTTTGCCGGAAATTAGCGGCGACATAACTGAGATCGCCGTTCTTCGCTTCCTGAATAAGAGCAACAGCAGAACATATCTGGCCGGACGTACAAAAACCGCATTGAAATCCATCGTGCTTGACGAAAGCGGTCTGGAGCGGATGAAGTTCAGCACCTTTGGCTAACCCCTCGATCGTCGTCACGTCGCGGCCGTCACACTGTGCGGTCAAGGTCAGGCAAGAAAGCACTCGGCGACCGTCGATCAATACGGTACAAGCACCGCACTGGCCGTGATCGCATCCCTTTTTTGTGCCGGTTAATGCCAGCCTCTCGCGTAAGGCGTCAAGCAACGTCATGCGCGAATCAAGGGTCAGCTTTTTGTCGGCACCGTTGACTCGAAAGGCAACGCTTATAGCATTTTCATCAGCCGACGGCTGCTCGAACGTCCTGCTCACAGCTTCGCCGTATGCAGTTCGTCTGGCGACAAACTCCAGGACGATGGCAGTCAACGCCGCCGTCCCGGAATGACCAAGAAACCGCCGGCGAGAATCGCCAAACTCATCGAGGATCTCCTCGAGAAGCTCTGATTCGTCGATCGTTAATTCTTCGCTTTCAGTTTCAAAAGCTTGCTCAGACATAAAGACAATTCTCCGTCAGCGCACGATTTACGCTCTATCTCGTGGGCAAAATAAAGACAAACTTTGGAAAGAGAGGCTCGACAAAAAGTGTCGACAAGCGGTCAGGTAAGGTGATTCCCCCAGGTTCTATCACGACATTCAGCCTCAAATGGCTCGGAAAAGATCCGGCAACAGACAAAATCGTTCGATCTACCAATGGTAAACCCATCGGAAAACCATCGTCAATGCCTGAGGCATTACACCTTGTCTCGCCAATAGAGAACTTCGTTGCGAAGGATCGGATTCTGTTGAAAGCTGCCGGTCTGTCCCTGGGCCGCCGTCGCACGCTGGATATGCCAGTAGCTAAGTCCAAGTTTGCCGACCGCACGAAGGTACCGGCTGCGCGAAAAGATCTTGCCGTTAAAGATACCGCCAAGAAGCCAGCCCGAACTCCGAAACGCTGACGTCGCGATCTTTCCGTGATCCTCGGGAATTAGCCCTCTAGCAATATCTATCGCCAGCATTTCCTTTAGTATCTTGTTCTGCCGCCGCATTATAAAGATGGTAAATGAGACGTATATAACGAACAGCGGTACCTCAAGCAAAGCATATGAAATAAAGAAGGAACACAGCCCGATGCCCTCTCCGCCCAAGCCGATATCACTGCAAACCCAGGTAAAGCCAAAGCCCTGAATTACAAAAGCACCAAGGAACGCGACGCCATTCCACAACATGTGCAGAGTAACAGCTCCGAGATACCCAAGGACCGGCATAATGATGCGAACAAACGTCTTGTGAGACTCGCGGGCAATGCCGCAGCCAATGCCCGTCATTGAGGTGAACGTCGCGTGAGCGAAGGGCGACAGGATACCTCGCATAAAAAACAACAACACCAGGCCAAGTATGCCGCCGCCGACCAACCCCTGACCGTAGTAAAGGACATTCTCGACCGTCGCAAATCCCAAGGCTATAACTCCCGCGAAGACTATCCCATCGAGAACGTCGTCGAAATAGCGACGAAAGAAGATCAGCAAGATCAGAAGGCCGAGCCCTTTCGAGCCTTCCTCAAAAATGGGTGCTGAAATGATAGCACCCGCATATTCACCGATCTGCGGCGAATAGCCAGCGACATTTGCCGCGACCGCCACGAGGATCGTGATGACCGTATTAACAATAAACGAGACGAAAACAGCCACTCCTGCTCCCCATCCAAAAGCCAGAGCAAAAAGCCAGAACGGTTCAGGATCGTACCGATCAAGAAACATGAACGGTAATAGATAGAACATCGCCGGTACGAACGCCACTATTGTCGCGATCACGGCGGCTATAAGACCAATGCTAAGAGAAGTCAATAACCAAACGACCATACCCAGCGCGATCATGAGAAGCAGCGCTACTCCGACGACGACAAATTTCCAAGCGGCCGTCCGCGTCGGCGGAACGGCTGTTTGGATATTTCCGAGACCGAGATTCGAAAGCGAATTTTGAACGCTGACAGGCTGATTCTGCACTGCATGCGCGTATTCTGCGGCCTGAGACTGCTTGAACCGATCAACGGTATTATCGGACAGTACGACGGGCTCGGCGTCGATTCGAATACCTGCGGTCACGCCATTTTTACCAAATTGGATCGTATCTCCGTTGGCAAGCTTTGCGGTATCAACACGCTCGCCGTTAACCAGGGTGCCGTTTGTGCTCTGGTTATCGGTGATGTAATAACCATCCGATTTCGCCTCGATAAATGCGTGCTGTTTTGAAGCGATCCGCTCGGTGAGTGGGTCAAGTCTGACGCTGCATGTCTCGCTTCGACCGATAGTGAGAAAACCGGTTTCAAGGACAAACTCCTGGCCCGTGAGCGAGCCTCCATTTATCGTGAGCCGCAATTTCATACAGCAATCATAGGAACAAAAAGCCCGAAGTCAAGCAGATGCTATCACTTCGGGCAGTCATTCTGTTTTGATTCGTTTTATGAAGCGGCCTGCGAGGCTTCGCGCATGACAAGGTCAAAAGTTCCGGGCTCGACTTTTCTAAATCGGCGATTGCGATTCAGCGATACGGCTATCGAGATCGTTGGATTGTTGCCCTTAAAACGCATCCCGCCGGCGACGAGCAGGTTATATAGCTCGTTAACGTGAAGGGGCTTTCCTGACTCACGCAGCAGGAGCGTACATGCCTGGGTTATCGTGCGGTCGCTAAAACGGTGGCTAATAGGTTCTGTGTCGGACGTGATCGACGGAACATTCCGGGAATGGTTCAAATATGTAACCGAGCCGCCGGCTCGATGCGAACTGATGTTTCGGGCAGGCGAAACCGTGCGAACCCGACGTCGCGGCTCACCTTGGGCCTCGTAATCTTCCTCAATCGTAAGCGTTTTGCCGAGGTTCAAAATGCGATTTCCAGAGCGCATCGTGACCAGGAGGCTGTCCATTGCCTTCTCGGTTTGGGCGGCGCTGTTCTCAAGGGCCTCGATCTCTTGCCGCAGATGACGGGACTCGTCCTCGACCTCGCGGAGCCGTGCCATCAACCGATTTTGCGCATTCCTGGTCTGGCGCAAGCTTTGTTCAAGTGTTGCTATAAGATTCTCGTCGAACATATTGCGAACAGAGGATTTAGCGGCCAGGCTATGGAGCGATTGCGGATGGGCCGGAACGGCTTATCGGTTTCGCTCGATCACAAAGGCGGGTAAATCGCCCAGCGCTTCACGATACTCTGTTTCAGGTAAAACATCAAGATTTTTTCGCGCGGCCCGAGCATATTCTTCGGCCCTGCTGCGGGTTGCTTCGATCGAACCGTCACGCTGTAGCATATCGATGAGATGATCTCGAGAGATCCGTTCATAGTTGCCATCGAACATTGCGGTTCTCAAAGCATCCTTTATCTCGGGACGCTTGTTTCTAAGCAATATGAGAGGCAGGGTAAGTTTCCCTTCGGTCAGATCGGCGCCCGAGGCTTTGCCCAATACAGAAGCATTAGCCGTGAAGTCAAGAAGGTCGTCCGCAAGCTGAAAAGCGATGCCAAGATTCAACCCATAATCCCTCAGGGCGTCACTGGCCTTTGCCGTAGCTCCGCCGAGTATTGCGCCGATCTCGCAGCAAGCTGAAAACAGATACGCGGTTTTCCGGCGAAGGATCTCGAAATATGTTTGCTCACTGATCTCGGTACTGCCGAGCGATGTTAGTTGGAGCAGCTCGCCCTCGGTCATCTTTCGAGTGAGGCGCGTCAGAATTTCGAGAATTCTGAGAGATCGCTCACGAAGCGAAGTCTCGAAGGCCGACATATATAGCCAGTCGCCCATCAACACCGCCGTCTGATTTCCAAAACGAGCATTCACTGAAGGCCGATTCCGACGCAGATCGGCGTTATCGATAATGTCGTCATGCACGAGCGTCGCCGTGTGCAGCATTTCCATCACTGTCGCTAGCCGGATAACATTCTCGTTTTTCGCATTCGCTCCGACCGCGTAATTCGCAAGGATCAACAACGCCGGCCGAACGCGTTTCCCGCCTGAGGATTGCAAATAGTCACCGAGATAGTCGATGACCTGAATGTTCGAACTCGCTTGGCGGCGATATTCTTCCTCAACAAGCGCAAGCTCGTATGAGATCAGCGAAAACACATGTCGAGCTTGATCTTCGGGCTTTAGTTTGGATTTGACGGCTGAAAAAAACTTCACAGTCGGGTTAGTTTGATCGGTAATTATCGAACTTCATATCGATGGCAAAGTCTTTGGCCTTTAGGGCCGAGATTACTTGCTGTAAAGTGTCGCGATCCTTGCCGGAAACCCGGACAGTCTCACCTTGAATGGAAGCCTGGACCTTGTATTTGCCGTCCTTGATGAACTTAACGACCTCTTTTGCCTTCTCGGTCGGAATTCCCTGCTGGATCTTTACCAACTGGCGAACAGTGCCGCCTGCCGCGGGCTCGATCTTTTGATAGTCGAGAGCCTTTAACGAAACGCCCCGTTTAACGAGCTTACCTTGAAGAATATCGTTCATGTTCCGCAGCTTCGTATCGTCTTCGGCAGTTAAAATGAGGTCTTTCCCCTGCAGCTCGGCCGCCGCGCGGCTACCCTTAAAATCGAAACGCTGAGAGATCTCTTTTGAAGTCTGATTCAGTGCGTTGGTAACCTCGGCGTAATCGGTCTTTGAAACGATGTCAAATGAATTCTCTTTGGCCATAAATGTTGGTGAAAGCTATTTTATTCGGAATAACTGATAACTGAAAACTGATAACTGGAAACTGTTAGTTTATACGTTTTGAGATCGATTCGGTGGCTTACCACTCGTAGTTTTTCAGGAGAAAGCGTGCAGCTTAAAGAAATTTGTAAAGTTTTCTGTTGTCCGTTTAGCCAGGGTCTCAAACTCGACCTCATAAAGATCTGCTAGGAATTTGGCGGTGTGGACGACGAAAGCCGGTTCGTTGCGTTTGCCGCGCATTGGCTCAGGCGTTAGAAACGGGCAGTCGGTCTCGACCAAAAGTCTGTCGAGCGGAACGACTTTGGCCGCTTCTCGCAAATTATCCGCCTTTTTGAAGGTTACGTTGCCGGCGAACGAGATCAGAAATCCAAGCTCCATCAATCTCTCAGCCATCTCGGGCGTTCCGCCAAAGCAATGCATGATGCCGCCGCGAAAACCGTCGTGGCCGCATTCTTCAATCAAGATCTGTACCGTTTCGTCGTTCGCATCTCGCGAATGAATGACGATCGGTAGATCAAGCTCCCTGGCTTTTCGGATCTGTCGCCTAAAAACGTCGATCTGAACGGCGCGTGGGCTGTGATCGTAGTAAAAATCGAGCCCGATCTCGCCCCATGCGATCACCTTTCGGCTGCCGGTCGCCAGCTCGACCAGATGTTGTTCGGCCGAATCGTCATAAAGCTTCGCATCGTGCGGATGGACGCCGACAGCGGCATAAACATCGTTGTACCTTTCCGCAACTGCGACCGCACGACGAAAATCATCGGTCCGCGGGTCGCCGGTGCCGACATTCAGCATCATCTCGACACCGGCATCCTTCGCACGCTGCACAATTTCATCTCGATCAGCATCAAACCGCTCGCCGTCGATGTGGCAGTGAGAGTCAACGAGGATCATCTAGTATCTTGAAGAGCAGAATTCGCCTTCTCATTTCAGCCTCGCTCCAACGGCAACTCTCTCAATAAACGTCGCGATCGCCGGCGTGTCTTCTTCGCCGAGTGACGCGGCGCAGATCATGCCTTGCGATTCGAGACCGCGCATTTTTCGCGGTTTGAGGTTTGCGACAACGACCACTTTGCGGCCAATGAGCTTTTCAGGTTCATAATATTCGGCAAGACCCGCGAGGATCTGGCGCGGTTTCCCTTCGCCCAGATCGATCTCAAAACGGAGCAGTTTGTCAGCTTTCGGTATGCGCTCTGCGACCTTTATCTCGCCGACGCGAAGCTCGACCTTAAGAAAATCGTCGATATCGATGAAATCATCCTTGGAGCCCTCAACCGCCGGTTTTTGCTCGATCGCGGCCGCCGGCTGCGCCAACTGCCCATTGCCAACCGCTGATTCGTCTCTTATCTCACTCATAACTTTGCTTTTATCGATCCTTGGGAAAATACCTTCGCTGGCCCCGATCGCCGTTCCGGCCGCGAGCTCACCCCAGTGTAAGCTCGCCGGATCGACCGAGGTAAGATCGCCTGATAGGCCAAGCTGCGAGTAGATCTTCCGTGCAGCATCAGGCATTGTCGGCGCGATCAAGACCGATAGCCAGCGCAGCGTTTCGGTCGAGCGGTATAAAACAGCATTAAGCGTTTCAGCCTGTCGCTCGTCCTTTATCAACTCCCACGGTTTCGCGTCGGAGATCATCTTGTCGATCCGCGCAATGACGGTCCAAAGCGTTTCGAGTCCCTGGCTGAACTCAAAATTGTCGAACCGCCGCAGAAACTCATCGCGTGCGTGTTCGACGACGGAAACGATGTCCTGGCCGTCGGGGTCGATCCCGGCCCGGCGGGCATGAATATAGTTTTCCTCCGCGATCTTGCCGCTTGGGACCCGGTCGTCGCGATATTTTGTGATCATCGACAGCGTCCGGCTCAGCAAATTTCCAAGTCCGCTCGCGAGGTCGGCATTTGCGCGGTCGATCAGGTTTTCATAACCAAAACGGCCGTCCTGGCCGAAGACCATTTCTCGCAGCAGGAAATACCGAATCGCGTCGACCTGAAAGAACTTGTGCAGGACATCGACCTCGATCACGTTTCCGAGGGTTTTGCCCATTTTGCGGCCATCCGCATCGAGCCACATGCCGTGGGCAAAGACTGCCAGGGGCAGTTCGACGCCCGCAGCGAGCAAAAACGACCACCAATAGATCGTGTGCTGACGCAGAATGTCTTTCCCGACCAGATGCGTGGCGGGCCAATACTTACCGAAACCGGTCTGCTCGTCGTTGCCGTAGCCAAGCGCGGTGATGTAATTCGAGAGGGCGTCAAGCCAGACGTACATCACGTGGTTTTCGTCGCCCGGAACGGGCACGCCCCAGGAGACCGAACTCTTTTCCCGGCTGATCGAAAGGTCCTGCAGGCCGCGTTTTATAAAGGCAACGACCTCGTTTCTACGGGCGTCTGGACGTATCCGCCGCGGGTCCTTTTCGATGATCTCCAGCAGCGTTTCGCCGTAGTCTGAAAGCCTGAAAAAGTAGCTTTCCTCCGACACTTTATCTAGCGGGCGTTCGTGGATCTTGCAAAGCGGAATATCGCTGCCGTCGACGACAAAATATTCGTCCTCCGTCTTAAACTCTGCGCAAGGGGCGCAGAACCAACCCTCGTAAAAGCCTTTATAGATCGGGTCGTTTCCCTTCGGTGTCTTGTTCGCGGCGAT
>DASXPW010000124.1:0-3847 GCA_036493385.1 Pyrinomonadaceae bacterium | reverse complement strand
AGGCCGCGAAGCGGCGCGACCGTCTCGGCGCCGCTCGATTGGAACGAGGTCGAGAAGAAAAAGATAACGATCGGCGATTTCACGATCAAGGATATGTTGGCCCGCCTTCAAAAGAAGGGCGACATTTTCAAACCGGTCCTGTCAAAACGACAGAGCCTGACAAAAGCCTTGAAGAAGGCAATTTAATTCGGACAAATAGGGAGGTAATTTTCTAATGCCAAGAGGAGACAAAAGCAGCTACACCGATAAGCAAAAGCGACAGGCCGAGCATATCGAGAAAGGTTACGAGAACCGCGGCGTTTCGGACAAGGAAGCGGAAAGCCGCGCATGGGCGACCGTGAACAAGGAAACTCACGGCGGTAAGAAGAGCGGATCAGGGCGAGGGAAGACCGAGGACCATTCATCCTCGCGAAAGGGCGGCCACAAGGGCGGAAAACACTAGTTTTCATCGTCGACGACCGGAAATAAGAAGAGAATGTCTGATGAGTCGGATTCGATGTCCGGTCTTTTGATTTTCGTCTGTGGATTCCGTGGTAGTTCCTTTGTAAGTTCAAGAATCGAACACGGAATTCACAGAACGAAGACACAGAAAAACGACTTTAAGAACGCCTTCTTTTCTTTTCGCCGACGAAAGTGGTTCGTTACCCGTCGCCTTTCTTTCCCTTGCGCTTGGTCCCCTCTTCGTTCGGGTTTTCGATTCGCTTTGGCGTCGGCGCGGGTTTGACCGGGTCCTGAATTACGACGCGCGGGTTGGGCGGCCGAGCGGTCTCCGGGTCGCGCTGGGCAGGAGCCGTCTCGACCGGCGGCTTATCGTCAGTCGGCAGATTCGGATCGGGTGACGGGGCGGTGTTGGCCGCCGGACCGGATATCTTCTTGCCGGCGAGATCAGCTTCCTCAAGCTTTTCCTGTTCTTCGCGCTGGTTGCGCGAGATCAACGCCTTGATATCGCCCGGGATCGGCGGCGGCGGCTCGAATTTCTCCATCGGCTTGCCCTTCATGAAAACATTCATGAACTCATTAAAGTAGGGCAATGCTCCGTGACCGCCTGTCATGTAGTCGCCGAGTGGTTCCTTTCTGACCGGATTTCCCATCCACACGCCGGTAACATACGTCGGCGTGTATCCCAGGAACCAAACATCAGTGTGGTCGTTAACGGTGCCGGTCTTTCCCGCAAGCGGCTGCCCGGCGGCGCTCGCGCCCGGTGCCGTACCGCCCGGAGCAGTAACGCCGCGCATCATATCGACCATCGTCAGTGCGACGTACTCGCTCATTACCTTTGAGCTTGCGTTATCCGCCTCTTCGAGCAAGGATCCGTCGCGGCTATAAACCTTTCGGATGAGGTGCGGCGTCATGCGAATGCCTTTGTTCGGAAATGTCGAATAGGCCGAAACCATTTCGA
The DNA here is from genome assembly GCA_036493385.1 of Pyrinomonadaceae bacterium. Classification (GTDB taxonomy): domain Bacteria; phylum Acidobacteriota; class Blastocatellia; order Pyrinomonadales; family Pyrinomonadaceae; genus OLB17. The sequence continues at coordinate 2,448 of DASXPW010000124.1, read as the reverse complement.
TGAGCGACACTTCGCTTGCCCCGAGTGCGGACGGCAGGCTGGGCGCCATGGGATTCGTTATGCCAAACCGCCTTACCATCTGTGCCGCGTCCTGAATACCGACCTGTTCGAGCAGGTGGACCGCCGGAATGTTCAACGAATGCGCGAGGGCGATCTTCATCGGGACATTCGGATTACTAAGACTGCCGTCATAATTGTGCGGCTGCCAATTGCCTTTTTTGATCGGCGCGCCACTGACCATCATGTCAGGCGTCATGCCATCCTCGACCGCGGTCGAATAAATGTATGGCTTGTAAGACGAGCCAGTCTGTCTGAGGCCCTGCGTTGCGTTATTGAACCGATTGGTGTGGAAATCATACCCGCCGACCATGCAAACGATCTCGCCGGTGTGCGAGTTGATCGTCATCATCGCCGCCTGTATCTCGGGCACCTGTGACAGCTCGACCTCGAGCGTCTGGCTGTCGTTGTTGACCTTTTTTATCAGAAATTCGGCGAGGTAACCGGGTTTTAATTCGTCCTTGGGCTTCTTGCTGCTGCGGCCCATGTTCGACGGCCCGACGACGGCCTTGTATTTGCCAAAGCGGACGCCGACCTGATCCGAAGCCGGATTGGCTGTCATTATCAGACCCTTGATGTACTCGCCCTCGGAGTACTCATCGCCGTACCAGTCGGGATGCTTGTATGTCTGGAGCATCTTGGCGATCTCTTTGTCATCGGTGAGCGGTTGGCCGTCGCTGTCGATGAGGATGTTCTGATAATCCGAGCGCCACCGGCGGCTTTTATCGAACGTACGAAGCCTCTCGCGGACGATCTTGGTCGCCAGTTTTTGCGCGTCAACATTGATGGTCGTGTAAACCTTAAGCCCGCCCTGCGCGACGCGGGTCGTGTATTTATCCTCGAGATATTTGCGGATCTCCTCGACCGGATAATCCCACGAGGTCGATTTAGGCAGCGCCTGATAGTATGCAGTGTCCGCGAGCTTGATCGGCTTGGCTTTGGCCGCGTCGACCTCGGCCTGTGAATATTTGTCCGGGAAATATTTCGCCATCTGGTCGAGCACAATATCGCGGCGCATCTTGGCCTTTTCCATGCTGCGAGTCGGCGAATATTCCGGCGACTTAGGGATCGCGGCAAGCAGCGCTGCCTCCTCCAGGGTCAGGTCCTTAAGATGTTTGCCGAAATACGTCTCGGCACCGGCCTCAAAGCCATAAGCTCCGGCGCCGAGAAAGACGTAATTCATATACATCTCGAGTATCTGGTCCTTGGTATAAAACCGCTCGATCTGCAGCGCGACCGCCCATTCGTTGACCTTTCGCGTGTAGGTCTGGTCCTTATAGAGAAAAAGATTTTTTGCAAGTTGCTGGGTGATGGTCGAAGCACCCTCGGTCTTGCCGTAAACGACGTCACGGACGACGGCGCCGATGATGCGATAGGGGTCGATGCCGATATGGTCGCGGAAACGATAATCTTCGATCGCAAGCAGCGCGTCGGTCACCTTGTCGGGAACGTCCTGGATCTTGACGGGGATGCGCTTTTCGAGCGCAAACTCAGCGAGAACGGTCTCACCGTCGTCGGCGTAAATGGTCGTCACCTGTGGCGGACGGTACGTTGCGAGGGCCGAGACCTCGAGTGAGTAGCGCGAATTATTCAGGTAGTAGGAGGCGAGCACACCCGTCAAACCGCCGGCGCAAAGCGCCAGCACGACGGCGGTCAAAAACCAAATGAACCGCGTTCGGAAGGAACGTTTTGATGGTTTGCTCGTGACCGTCTTTGAACCGATTTTCCTGAATTCCCTTGCCATATCTAAAAACTCCTAATTAACGAACCGGCGCATGCGGATGCTGACGACAAAGCCGATGGCAATGAATGTCGTCAAGATCGCCGATAAGCCGGCACTCATCAGCGGCAGCGGCACACCGATCACCGGCAGAAAGCCCTGGGCCATGCCGATGTTCATAAAGATCTGAAATACCATGCCGCAAACGATCGACATTATAACAAGCATTCCGGCCTTCTCAGAAGACTGGCGGGCGCCCGCGATCATGCGTGAGAGCAGCAGCGCGTAGGCCACTAATAAAGATACACAGCCAATAAAGCCCGAATTTTCAGCCGATACGGCAAAGATAAAATCGGACTGCGGCTCGGGCAAAAACTTGAGCACACTCTGAGACGTTTCAGGGTCACCCTGGATACCCGACAAGCCGCCCTTGCCCACGGTTATCGTTGACTGAATGGTGTGATAGCCATAGCCGCGCGGGTCAACCTCGTCAGGACTAGTGATAGCGAGAATTCGTTCCTGTTGGTAGCGCTTTATCTTGCCGTATTTTACACCCACGAACCAGGCAGTCGGGACCATTATCGAAGTTGCGACTATCGCTAAAACCACATATCTCACCTTGATACCGGAGAGAAACAGCACGGCAGCCATGATCGGAAAATATGTGATCG
>DASXPW010000123.1:0-2538 GCA_036493385.1 Pyrinomonadaceae bacterium | reverse complement strand
CGATTTTGCTTCGAAGAATCTGCTCGGCGGCGACCTGATCATTGTGGGCGACTATTCGGTGTTCAAGGACGATCTGGCGAAACGATTTCCCGGCATGAAGATCGATGTCATCAAAGCCGACGACCTCGACCTGAGCAAGCCAGACCTGCGGAAGTAGACAAAGAGAACATGCCCACGAAAAGCACGAACGGACACGAAAAATGCTAGATTAACTTTTCGTGTTTTTCGTGGCTTTCGTGGGCACTTCCTTTATGCACAGAAACCTCAGATCTTTCCTTGATTCACTAAGAGAAGAGAACGAGCTTGTTGAGATTGCCGCTGAGGTTGATCCTTATCTGGAGTTGGCCGAGATACATCGGCGGGTGATCGATGAGCAGGGAAAGGCGCTTCTTTTTAAGAGCGTTAAAGGCTCGGCGTTTCCGGTTGTTACAAATCTCTTCGGCACCAGGAGACGCATTGATCTTTCGTTCGGATCGAGACCACAAGAGTTTGTGAGACGGGCTGTCGAGGCCGCTGAACAATTGATCCCGCCCACGCTCGGAAAGCTATGGTCCTACCGCGACTTGGCATTTTCGGCTCGCAAGCTCGGCACGAGAAAAACGGGCGGCGGTCCGATACTCGAGAGCCGACAACCAACAGTCGACCTCGAAAAGATCCCATTCATCCAACTCTGGCCCGAGGACGGCGGCCATTTCAACACGCTCGGGCTCGTCTATACCGAGAGTCCAACCGACCACAAGCACAATCTCGGCATCTATCGGATGCAGCGGTACGACTGCGCGACGACGGGGATGCACTGGCAGATCGCTAAAGGCGGCGGCTTTCACTATTTTGAGGCCGAGCAGCGCAACGAGTCGCTTCCGGCCACGGTTTATATGGGCGGACCACCCGCCTTGATACTATCGGCCGTAGCGCCGCTACCCGAGGGCGTTGGTGAGTTGATGCTCGCGTCTCTGCTGCAAGGTGAAAAGCTGCGAACTATCACAAATCCGATCGCGGATCATCATCGTCTATTGGCCGAGGCAGAGTTTGCTCTCGTTGGCCATGTCGCACCGCGTGAACGCCGACCCGAAGGGCCGTTTGGCGACCATTATGGCTACTATTCGCTGCAGCACGACTACCCAGTCTTTCACGCAGACGCGGTCTTTCATCGCCGTGACGCCATTTATCCGGCGACGGTGGTCGGCAAGCCTCGGCAGGAAGATTTTTTCATCGGGGACTATCTGCAGGAGCTGCTGTCGCCGCTCTTTCCACTTGTGATGCCTGCCGTTCGCGACCTGTGGAGTTACGGCGAAACGGGCTTTCATTCGCTTGCCGCCGCTCTCGTCAAGGAACGCTACGGCCGCGAGGCGCTGTCCGCTGGTTTTCGCATCTTGGGCGAAGGGCAATTGACGCTTACAAAGTTTCTGCTTCTGACAGACAAGCCGCAGGACCTGAGAGATTTTCGATCGTTGTTTGAATACATCCTCGCCCGCGTCGACTGGCAGCGCGATTTCTTTATTTTCGGGCAAACGGCATTCGACACGCTCGACTACGCCAGCGGCAAGGTGAATTTTGGAAGCAAAGCCATACTGATGGGCGTCGGCGAGGCGAAACGCGATTTGCCTAGGGAGTTTTCGGGTCAGTTGCCTTCCGGCATTGCTGCGGCAAAGGCTTTTTGCGGCGGCTGTCTTGTTTTGCAGGCGCCCTCATATGACGAGGCGTCGGATCTTGCGGAGCGCATTGCCGAATCGCGCGTATTCGCCGGCTGGCAAATGATCGTATTGCATGACGATGTGAAACTTGCCGATTCGACCGAAAAATTCCTCTGGGCGACATGGACGCGGTTCGACCCGGCTCGCGATGTGCATGCGCGGGGAACGGTCGAAAACAATCACATCGGGTACGAACCGCCGGTCGTTATCGACGCCCGGATGAAGCCGTGGTATCCCAAAGAGGTCGAACCGCACCCCGATACGGCCCGGCTCGTCGACAAACGGTGGAATGAATATTTCGGTCATATCTAGCGAATCGTTTTCAGACTATTAACTTTGAACTATTAACTATTAACTGTTAGGAACGGATATCGCTAACTATCGCTCAACCGGAAGAGTGAATGACTTGTAGACAGTCGTGGAAAGCTCACATAAATGAAGCGCCGAAAGAAACGAATACTCTTGCTCGCTGCCACGGTCGCCGTGATCGGTCTGCTGCTGCTTGGGTATTCGTATTTCATCGAGCCGCGACGGTTGGTGATCAATCAGCAGACTCTCGCGATACACGGCTGGGACCCAGCCTTTAATGGTTTCAAGATAGTCGCGATCGGCGACATTCACGCCGGCTCGAACGCGGTCGACGAAGCCAAGCTGCGCGAGATAGTTAAGCTAACAAATCGGCAGAATGCCGATCTCGTTGTGCTGCTAGGCGATTATGTCTCGCAGGCATCGACGCTCCTGCACGGCAAACACGCTCTGAAGATGCCGCTTGAGACCATTGCGGAGAACCTGGCCGGTCTCACGGCAAAATACGGCGTCGTCGTCGTCACCGGCAATCACGACG
>DASXPW010000122.1:0-6294 GCA_036493385.1 Pyrinomonadaceae bacterium | reverse complement strand
CAGATAGAGCCAGCTCACGCCGCCCTGTCCGGACTCGAATTGAGTCGCGGTCGTTTCGTTATAAATGTCCCGCACGTTTCCGGTCGCCGCGTCTGCTATCCGCAGTGTTTCCAGCTTGTGGTCACGCGATGTCGAGAGATATGCCAGCGACCGTGCGTCCGGCGCCCACATCACGTCGTCCCAGCCGCCGTCGCATGAAACGTCGTCACACTCGGCCGAACGGTGTTGATCGGGTGGTGCCTTTAGTCGGATGACTCTCGGGGCGTCGACGTCGATGATCACGCGCTGGATGGTCGTCACGACCGGGTCGCCGGGCAGCGGATATTTCCACGCTTCGAGCGTCGGATGACCGACCTGCGTCGACACCAGATACATGTCTCCGCTGCCGCGCTGGTCTTGCTGAAAAGTCGCGATCTTTGTTGAATCGGGTGACCAGACCAGTATCGCTCTGTCGCTGTGAACCCAGCCGGCATTGTCTGTCGCGTAGCCGAAATCCTTAACGCCGTCCGTCGTCAACTGCGTTTCCTTCTGTGTTGCCAGGTCGCGGACCCAAAGGTTCCAATCCTTAATATAGGCGGCACGCTTTCCGTCTGGCGATGTGACCGCCTCGGCCGCGCCACGTCGCCCGAAACCTCCGCCACCGGCCACCGGCGTTACTCCAAGACCGGCGAGGTCCGGTGCCGTCTTTTTCGAGCCATCGCTGGGATTTACCAAAACATATTCGCGGCCTGTAGCCGTCAAGACCGAATACCAGAAACGGCCGTCAGGAAGAAAGGTCAACTGGCGGATGCCGCCGCGGTCGACAAGCGGTCCCGTGCCGTAATTGAGCATTTTTTCCGCCCGTGCATAGTCCGCGGCTGTCAAAGTCTGGCCGTGTAAAGCCGTTGTGAAAGCGGCAAAAAGACAAAAGGATACTAATAACAAAGCGACTCTTTTCATAAATGTGCGCGATCTAAAATGAAGGTCTACGAAAATCGTTTAATTATACGAGATTCCGCGAAAGATGTTTAACGCGGAACTGACTACAATACAGCAACTCTGATATGATTCTCTAACAATTCAAAACAATGCAATTTCATAAGCTTTCCGCGGCGACGCGGCTTTCGAAAATCGCTTTCATTGCCTTCGTTTTTGCGGCTGCGGCCATCGGGCAAAATACAATCAAGCTTGATGTTGATGCGTCTCAGGCATTTCGCAACATTGTTCATGTCCGCGAGACACTGAGCATCGCGGGCGGCGATGTTGATCTTTTCTATCCAAAATGGATACCGGGCGAGCACTCGCCGACCGGCACGATCAACGACGTGGTCAACTTTTACGTCACCGCTGACGGTAAGCCGCTTGAATGGCAGCGCGACGATGTCGAGATGTTTGCGTTTCACGCAAAGGCGCCGGCCGGTGCGAAACAGATCGAGGTCAATTTCGACGATGTGTCGCAGCCGGGCACGGTAGCGACCGCGAATCTTGCCCGGATTAAATGGAATCGTCTACTCGTCTATCAACGAGGCGTATCCTCAGACAACATCGCCGTCACCGGATCGCTTAAGCTGCCTTCGGGTTGGGACTACGCCTCTGCACTCACGGAAACGTCCAAAAACGGTGACGCAATTAATTTCGCTCCGGCCAACCTGACGACATTTATCGACTCACCTGCGATCATCGGCCGCTATTTTGTAAAGATACCGCTATCTACCGACCCAGTGCCGGTCGAGATGGACATCGCCGGCGAGACGGCCGACGCGATCAAGGCAAAGCCCGAAACCATCGAGGCGTGGAAGAATCTTGTTCGGCAGGCTAATCTTGCCTTTGGCGGGCATCATTATCGTCATTACCAATTTCTGCTGACACTCAGCGATGAAGGCGGCGACGAGGGACTCGAACATCACGAATCGAGCGAGGACGGCACCAGCGAAAAGGCGCTGTCCGACCAACTCCAGGCCGCAGACCTTGCCGACCTGCTATGTCACGAATATTCGCACTCGTGGAACGGCAAATATCGGCGCCCGGCATCGCTTACGACTCCCGATTTCGAAAAACCAATGGTCGGTGACATGCTCTGGGTCTATGAGGGATTAACGCAATACATGGGACACATCCTGCCCGCTCGGACCGGAATGTGGACGCCGGAGTTTTTCCGCGATGAGTTTGCCGATACGTATGTTTCGATGAATTTGCAGAGCGGCAGGAACTGGCGACCGCTCGTCGACACTGCCCGCGCAGTTCAGTTTACGTATTCAAGCCCACGAGCATGGATGAATGCCCGGCGAAGAGTCGATTACTACGATGAAGGCTCGCTTATCTGGCTCGACGCCGATGTTTTGATCAGACAGAAGTCCGGCGGCAAGCTATCGCTCGATGATTTTCTACACAAGTTTCACGGCGGCATGGGTCTTCAGGGCGACGCTGTAACATACGACCTTAATGATATCGTGCAGACCCTCAATTCGGTCGTTCCGTATGACTGGCGGAAATTCTTTATCGAACGCGTCTACAACGTCGCAAAACAGGCTCCTATCGGCGGCATTACCAATGGCGGATGGAAGCTCATTTTCAACGATACGCCGAACATGGCAATGCAGGTCGATGAACGGTCGCACAGCTTTGTAAATGAGCTATACTCAGTCGGCTTGATGGTCGGCGGGGAGGGCGATATCCGCGACGTAAATCCTGAGTTAGCCGCGGGCAAGGCCGGCCTCTCGCCGGGAATGATGATCAGGAAAATAAACGGCAACGAGTTTTCGCTCGAAGTGTTTCGAAACGCCATCGGCGCCACCCGCGATAACCCAAATGGCTTGACGCTCGACGTTTCGAACGGCCAGACGGCCGAGACCGTCAAGCTTGACTATCGCGGCGGCGAACAGTTTCCGCATCTTGTTCGCGATGGTGCAAAGCCCGACTATCTTATGGAGATCGCAAAACCGCGACAACAATAAGCTATGCCTAGATACGTGATCGAACGAAACATTGACCCGACGCGAGCACGCGGATAGATCGAACGATAATGCCGACCGAGCAAAACGAACTAGGCCGTCTAGTCGCGGTCTACGGCGCAGCACCGCGCGATCTGCAGCGGGCGGCGATCATCGCCGTGCTTTCCTTTCTCTTTTTTCTCGCAATGATGTTTGCGTTTTATATTCGACAGTCACTTCTTTACTTCCTACTCGCCACAGCGTTTTTGGTTGTCTATCTCGTGACGATGTTCAGCCTCTTTTCCATGAAGCGGGCCGCGGTGCGCATGTTTGAGAGCGGCATTGAATATCGGAAATACAGCCTGTCATGGGATGAGATCTCAAAGGTGTTTACCGATGATGGCATCAGACTTGAGACCAAGTATGGGACTACGATCTCATTACCGTCATCACTTGCTGATCATGACGCGCTTGTTCGACAGATCGAGTTCCAAACTGGGCTTCACGGATGACCGCTGGTCCGGGACGGCGCTAGCCGATACGGTCAATTACTCCGGCTTTCCATTTTTCGCTTGAGAAATTTTGGAATCTGTGCAAAATAGAACGCGGGCTGGCGAGGCCGGATGCCGACGCGTTCACTCTTCTGGGCAACTCATGCCGCTCACAAAAGACCGGCCAACGTAACACCTTTTGATATCATCATTAACAAAGCGAATTGCCCTCAGAATATCGGGCAAATTCGTCGCGGAAGATGCGTCTTACCGCTGAGGGAAATGCTATATTAGCCCCGGGCGTTTCCGAAGGAGTCAGAGAATGAAGACCGACATGGCCAAGAAAAAGGAGATAAGTAATAAGGGCGTCTTGCTGGACCCAGACCGCAAGAGCCCGCGAGCCGCTGAGTTTGAGCAGAAACTCTCGTCTCTCATCGTAGGTCAGGAACGTGCCGTAAGGCGCGTCAGCGGCCTCTTTCAGATCTATCTGGCCGGGATGAATAACCCTGCGCGCCCCATAGGCACCATGTTATTTCTCGGGCCCACGGGTTCGGGCAAGACCCGCGTCGTCGAAGCGGCGACCGAGGTTTTGTTCGCCGACGCGCATGCGGTGGTCAAGATCGACTGTGCCGAGTTTCAGCATTCGCATGAGATCGCCAAGTTGATCGGGTCGCCTCCGGGATACCTGGGCCATCGTGAAACGTCGCCGATGCTTACCCAGGAAAATCTTGATAAGGCGCATACCGATGAAACCAAGCTGACATTCGTCCTTTTTGACGAGATCGAAAAAGCCTCGGACTCGCTCTGGCAGCTCTTGCTCGGGATCCTGGACAAGGCGACGCTCACTCTTGGCGATAACCGCCGCGTCGATTTCTCTAAAACGATCGTCATTTTGACCTCGAATCTTGGCGCCCGCGAGATGTCTGACATGATCTCAGGCGGTATCGGATTTGCCCCGAACAAGGCCGATAAAGCAAAAGAGGACAATGAGATCGACACAAAGATCTATCGAACGGCGCTCGAGGCGGCAAAGCGAAAGTTCTCACCTGAGTTCATGAACCGTATCGACAAGGTGGTCGTCTTTCGCAGCCTGAAAGAGCATCACCTGAGGCTGATCCTCGATATCGAACTTGCCGCCGTTCAGCAGCGGATCACGGAATCGGCCGGCACGAAGTTCATCTTTGAATGCACCGAGGCCGCTAAAAGATTCCTCCTCGGCGAAGGTATTGACCTCAAGTACGGGGCTCGCCACCTAAAGCGGGCAATTGAGCGATTTCTGGTCTATCCGCTCTCGAACCTTGTTGCGACCCAGCAGATCGAGACTGGCGATTTCGTCATGATCGATTTTGACACCGATCGCGAGGTGCTGACCTTTCGAAAACAATCCGGCAAGCTGATCGTCAACGATGAGCCGGAAGAGCAGATCGACGATTCGCCGATAGCTATCGCGGATGCGGCGGGCGTTCCGATGCCCGGAGCCTCGGCGGCACCGCAAATGAGCAAGATCAAGGGCGAAGATCCTCGCGAATCTTAAGTCAACCTGGTATAAAAATGCGAGGGAGTGCTGACACGCACCCCCTTTTTCGCGCTGTTATATATCTGCGACTGCATATATGTAATTTACCTAAAGAGCCTCAAGGGCCTGCCTCACATCGGCCTTTAGGTCCTCGACGTCCTCTATTCCGACCGACATTCGAATAAGGCCGTCCGATATGCCCGCGCGGCGACGTTCCTCTGCCGGGATTGACGCGTGTGTCATCGACGCCGCGTGCTGGACTATCGTTTCGACCCCACCGAGGGACGTAGCAATGGTACAAAGCCGCACATTATTGACAAAGGCCTTACCCGCCTCGGAATTGCCGAGGTCGAACGAGATCATACCGCCAAAGCCCGACATCTGCTGCGCCGCGGTCCGGTAGTTAGGATGATCCTCGATTCCAGGATAATAAACGGCTGCGATATTGGGTTGATCTTTCAACATATCTGCTAAGGCGAATGCGTTATTATTGTGTCGTTCCATTCTGAGGGCCAGAGTCTTAATTCCGCGCATTGTCAGCCATGCCACTTGTGGGGCGATCGTTCCGCCGAACAACTTAGTTGCGACTGAGCGTATATGTTTGGCCCGTTCGGAAGTGCTGACCAGCAATCCGGCCGTTATATCGCTATGACCACCAAGATATTTCGTGCCGCTGTGAATTACAACGTCGACACCGAGCTCGATCGGCCGCTGGTTGAATGGCGTTGCAAATGTGTTATCGGCTACCGTCAATACGCCGGCCGCCGTTGCGATCTCGGAAACGGCCTTGAGATCGGTAATCGTCAGCAAAGGGTTTGACGGCGATTCGAGCCAGAAGATCCTTGTATTTGGCCGGGCTGCGTCTCGGTAATTCTCTGGCCTTGAGGCATCGATAAATGTCGTCTCGATGCGGAGATTTTCGCCCAAGTGCCGAAGGAGATTCATCGTCGTCGAATACATAGACTCAGGCGCGACGATGTGGTCCCCGGCGCGGACGTGCGACAGGATCGCGGCACTGACCGCAGCCATTCCCGAAGCAAAAGCCAGGCAAGCCTCGCCAGACTCAAGCTCGGCAACGGTCGACTCGAGCGCCTCAGTGGTCGGATTTCCGAGCCTGCCGTAGTAATAGCCGTGCTTGAATTCGTTGTGGATCGATGCCGCTTCTTCGGCATCAGGAAAAGCGTAAACCGACGCATTGTAAACAGGCACGGAGACCGCTCCGAAGTGCGCCTCACGCTCTTCGCCCGCATGGACAGCAAGTGTGTAAAAAGATCGTTCGCTCATGGGCTCAACTCATAACTCCGCCAAGAATGGTAAATGGCGTTAGCAGCAAGCGCAAATGGCGTCCACGCAAAGATCATATTCGTCTCACCACATA
>DASXPW010000121.1:0-6504 GCA_036493385.1 Pyrinomonadaceae bacterium | reverse complement strand
TCGACATCGACCGACAGATACCAAACTCGCGGATGCACATATAAAAATCGCACATCCCAATCACTGTCGGTCGATTCAAATCCCCAGGCGCGGCTGCCCGATTCGCACGCGTAAAATATCGACACGTTTTCTTCTCGTTCGATCTGGTCAAGCCGCTTTAGGATCTCTTCCTGCACTGCACAATCATTATAAACATCAGGTGATAAAGTAGCCTTAGCGGCTATGCCGCCGATCACCGGAGGCGGAGCCTCGTAGCGTTTCATTGACCGCGACGATGAACCGAAGGTTCACCGCAAATAGAGCGGCGAGCCGCCGGACCTCAGATAATTAAATGTACGTCGTCCTACCCAGATATGTATGCGTTATGACGCTCGGGCCGCGAACGTATTTGACGAGGATCTTTTGCTTGTTAAATTCGTACCAGACCTTTGGCTTGCCGGTCGTCTCTTCCCGCGTCTCGACATAGATCGTTCGGCCATAGGCATTGAACGACTCTTCGAGGTCGTAGACGCTTTTTAGGTCTTCGGCAAATTGGACGGGATGATCGGCAGGGAACGGCTCGCGCGGCATGTCAGAGCTGGGCGCGGTAGCGATTGGCGGAAGATCACCGTTCGGATCCACAGATTTGCCGTCAAGATCAGCTAAGCCACCCGCTACCGCGGGCGGTTCCGACTCGTCGGCACGTTCAAACTCAAGCCATGGCGGAGTTTCAAATCCGGCCTCATCCCATTCTTCGGTTTCGTCTGGTTGTTCAATTTGGTTTCTCATACTCATTCGGCAGGCGCGCGCGGCAGCCTGGGCATGTCGGCCGCGGCGACGGCTTCGCGCAGGTTCAAGATCAGAATGCCGTCTGTGTCGATCACCGCGGTTGGAAACTGCAAAGCGTGCTTGAGCACAAGGCGGTGCTTTTCCAAAAACTTCTTCGATCGAAACACCTTGTTATAGCGTTGATGCCGCTTATGAACGGCAAGCGCGTTTGGCACGTCGAGACGCGAATCTTTGACGCCGATCGTGTGCGTATCGCGATCATATAGGAGGACGACGGCCTCAGGGCTGTTCAGCTTTTCAAACACCGCAATGGTAATGACAAATTCGCCCTTCGGATTCAGCGAAATGTGAAGTCGGTCGGGCACACGGCGCGGCGCGGTATTTCTGAATTCATCCCACCTTGATGGATGCCTTGCTCTCATGGACAGTGACGATATCATAGGTAGGTGGGTGTTGCAAGCATGCAACACGCAATCGTTTGAGATGGTTTTTCGGTACGGGACCGCCGTCTCGTTTGCAGGGCGCGTTTAAGGAAGATTATTTATCGAGAATTCAACCAAAACGCCCTAACCGCCAAAGTTAACGCAATTGGACCAAGGTGATCGGTGAGTGGGTGAAAATCAACATAAATTCGTTCACCCGGGGAACGTACTTACTTCTCCAGCCGTTCCTTGGCGCGCTGGATAAAGATGCTGATCATTTCCTGCACTTTTTTTGAGAGTTCCGAGCTGATGAGGCTCTCGCCGGCGAGGCCGGCCAGCATATGCAGCTCGCGGGCCGACTTTCGACGAAGCTCGACCATTTGCGAGAACTGAATGACCGTCACATCACGGGCTTTTGAGAGAAAATCGGCCGAATACCTTAGGAAATTCTGCGTTTCCTCGCGGAGCGGAAACCATTCGACTCGCTCGTCGCTGTTCTCGGTCAGCTCGACGGCAAATTTCTCCATCATCGGGCCGACGAGAGGTATTTCGGCCTGTATTTTCCAGTGCGCGACGCCTTTTGCATCGGTGTGGATGCTGGTTATGCCAGGCATAAGGTCGGCAAAATTGCGGATGTCGAGAAAAAATTCCCTTACTCGATCGAGGCTTGTTTTTACCTCTATTTTATCGCTGTAGATCGCCTTGATAGTGAACATAACTCGACTGTTTTGAGTACACGCTTTAACGTGCTTTCTCTTTTAGATGCAAGCTAAAGCTTGAACTCTAAACACTAAAACGTGCCGTTAAAAAGGATCGAATTCATGAACGGCCGCGTCGTCGTCCGGAAAAGACCCCTGAAAAACGGCTCTTCTGCAAATAGAATAACATGGCCGCCGCCAGTCGGCTCATCTATCACATAGGCGGTACCGGCGAGCAGTCTTTCGGTATTTCCATCCCACGTAAATCCAGATATCGTCAACGGTCGCCGAGGTTTAGCGTCGAAAACGATGGCGTTGTTGCCCTCTTTTGAATACCGGAAAAAGTATCCGCTGGCGAGCAGCACGGGCAGCTCGTTCTGCTCGAGCCCGTATGTCAGATACGTCGTTCGATCAACTGTCGCCCGCATGATCGAGCCGGGCAGAGCGACAGGCACCTTGTTATTATCGGCCGACGGCGAGGCTATCGGCGGCAACGACGGAGCAACTCCCTCGGTCAGATCGTCGGGCTGTTCGATCGGTGTCGCACTTGGGCTCGGGACCGGCTTGACCGCTGACGGCTCCGGTTTTTTGTCCTCTTCGGCCTTGCCTTTTTCGTCATCCGCGTCGCTCCCAACAAGCCGCGACGAAGTGAGGTTAACATCTTTCAATGCAGCAAATACCGATCCGCCGCGAACCGTAATTATCGTGCCGCCGCCGGAAGCAAATTCCTTCAGCGTCGACACGCCGCCCGCACCAAACAGGGCCATGTATCGCCCGGCCGATCCGTCAGGCAGGATCAGCACATTAAAGTCTCTCAGGGCGCCGCCTTTGATCGCGCTTACGGACAAAGCGGTAAAGGGAATTCCATATCGATCCAGCGTCCACCAGATCGAGCCATACGACGTCTGATCAACGGCATCATCCGCGACCATTGCTATTTTTGGCGTGCGGAGGGAATTGACATTTTCGCTTCCGATCCCAGTGTCGCCTTCGTCCGGGAACCCTGAATTTGCGGCAACGACGCGGATCCCGAGGTCATTCGCGAGCTTTGCCACGGCGTCATGTATCGTCTCCGGATTGCGGGAAACGCGAATGACGAACGTCCCGCGCGGCCAATTGCGGCCAGCGGCGTTCAATGGTTTTGTCGAGACGGCAATGCGATACCCCTGCTGCAGCAGCCTGATCATCGCGGCGCCCGTCGCGTCAGAGTCGTAGGGGATAATATATGCAACATTTGCACGCCCGCCAAAGCTGCCGCGTCTGAGTGCCGCGATCGATTCCGACGTCGCCATCGCGCCGTTTACCGGGCCCGCATCCTCGGTCCACCAGGCATCGACTCCAAACGCCAGCGGAAGGCTCCAAGCTGTAATATCGTAGAAACCAAACTCCTCCTTGGTTTGACCCGAGCCACGCATCTGATTTCGCCGAAAACGGCCCATATTATCGTCAACAAAGGCTTTATCTTGCGGCGTGTCCTGCTCGAGGATGGCTTTTGCGAGGACGGCCTGCGGCTGGTTGAGGTCGACGACATACGATCCGGCCGGGAAATTTCTCGCCGCGGCCGGAGCATTCTTCTCCATATAGCTGTGTGCGCTTTTCGAGCTAAATCCATCCGATGCGATCCTTACCTCGATATTAGATCGCCGCAGCAGCTCGACAAGCTCGGCTGCCTTAACCGGATCTTTGTCCGGCGTGATGACGATACGTTTGATCTTCCACGTGTTTGCCGCGTCGCGCATGGCAGTGGCGTGAAAGTTGTAATAGTCCTTCAACCGATCATTCTTGCGGTTTGCGGTCACGCTCAGCGCGGTCAGTCCCGCGACATAGTGTTTCGCGATAGCCGAGCGCAGGGTGACGATCGTCCCGTCGTCGCGCGTCCATCTCAATCCTTTGAAACCGCCGCCGTCCGTCTCGTATGTCATTCCGATCGCGCCATTCAGGCTCGGGTACATATCCCAATAACCGGGGTAAAACGCGTCATAAATATCCCTCACGTAATAGTCCCAATGGTTTGCGTCAAAGGCGGCGGCGTTCGCTCGACCGTACATTTCGTTCCATTTCCCAAATGCCGGTTCCGGCAAATTCGGATTTATCGGCAGCGAATCGGGCGGGAAAAACATCTGCGACGGCTGGCCATGATGGTCGATCGAGAGCTGTGGATGCCAATCCATGAATGCGGCCTGCATATTTTGCGTCTCTTTTTGGCTCTGGGCCAGCGTGTCGCGGTTCAGGTCAAAACGAAAATGGCTGTACCTGCCAAAGATCGCCCACGGCTCGCGGTGTTCATACGCGCTTCGATTCGGGTCGCCAACGGCGATAGAGTTGTAGAACGTAACAAACCGCTCGTGCCCGTCGGGATTTTCACCCGTCAAAAGCAGCACGACGGTATTCTTCAGAATATTCAGCGTCTCGGGTTCGTTCGATGCCGCAAGCTGGTACATCACCTGCATCATCGCTTCGAACGACGCCGATTCGTTACCGTGTATCGTATACGCCATCCATGCGATCGAAGGGCTGTTTTGAATGATCTGCTGGGCTTCCGCCGGCGATGTTTTTCGTGGATCGGCAAGCCTTCCAATGTTGGCTTTTATCTCGTCGAGCCGCGCCATGTTTTCTGGCGACGAGATGGCCACGAGATGCTGCATCCGGTGCTCGTTCGTTTCGCCGATGTCGAATATTTTGACGCGGTCGGGCGCAGATGCGGCGATCGCATTGATCACCTGCTCCATCTGAGCGTAGGTCGTGTGAAAATCTCCCACGTCGTAACGCAATATCGACTGCGGGCGCGGAATGTTCGGACGATATTCACCACGAGCATAGAAGTCAAATTTCGCTTCCTGCTGCGAAAAGACAGTAAAGGCGAGCAGCAGGCACAGCGCCGCCGCGGCGTGGACATATCTGAAAGTGATCATGACGTTTGGTTTGATAAAAATGGCGCAAGGCGCAAATTGCGATATATTCTAAATTAAAGTCGACTATTTTCTAAACGTCTGTCTACTTGAAGATGATGACAACCATCAGCACGACCTGTCCGCGCTGCGGCGCGATAAAACTAAAGCATTGGTCCGACCTGACCGATGATGAAAAGTTTCTCGCCGAACGGCTGCCCGCATCCGCCGAATATTCAAAGGATGAAAGAAAAAAGCACCGCTTTTGCACCCGCTGCTGGTACGAGGAGAAGAAGCCCGACTCCACATTGGCTTAGTGCCAGTGTTTCGACTAGGCGCGATCAGTTTCGAGCACTCGCTCAAACGCGTTTCTTACATTAAGTCGTTGGAGCGAAAGCGTTTCAAGAAGATCGGCCGTGTCCGCAAAACTGCAGCGGTCGGTGACAATTCTTAATGACTTCGTATCGCGCGGAAGCTGCCGCGAACGTCCCGTTACCAGGCGAATATTGTGATCGAGCTCGGAAAGAAATGCGTGTCCGGCGCCAAATGCTTCGTGATCGCCCGCGCTGATCGAGCCTTTTTCAAGCAGCCGATCGAGTACAAAGCGTGTCGAACGGTTCTCGGTGTCATCGGGAATGTTGTCGCGTAACTGCAAATATCGTGTCGCAAAATAAATATCGAGCAACCCGCCGGCACCGTATTTGAGATCGACCTCGCCCCGTCGGCCGCCGCGTTCGCGTTCGAGCATGTAGCGAATTCGCACCGTTTCGGCGCGAAGCAATTCCCGATCGGTCTCTAGCGCGCGGCGGTGAATGATCTCGCGGACGGCCGTCTCGACCTCAATCGCGATCGGACCCGCGACGCCGCGAAGCTTTACAAACGCGAGCAGCTCCCACACGGCCGCCGTGCGTTCGAAATATTCGAGAAATACCGATCGCGGGTTTGAGCTGGCGCCGTTTTTACCGTACGGTCTGAGCCGCAGATCGACGCGATAGAGATTGCCGTCGCGCGTGATGCCTGAAAGCGCCGTAACGAAAAGCTCGACCGCTCGGCTATAAACCTCGGCCGCATTTTCTATCGCCGCCCGATCGTCATAGACAAGCACAAGATCGAGGTCTGATGCGTAGTCGATACCGCGACCGCCGAGCTTGCCGAGCGCCAGGACGGAAAGCGGCAGGTCCGCGATGCCCGATCGATGACGGACCTCGTCACGCATCACGTCTAATGCGGTCTTGATACTCATTTCCGCCAACTCCGTCTGTCTCTGCTTTGAATCGGCGATCGACGCTCCGCCTTCGATCTCAGCGATGACGATGCTCAAGATCGCCCGCGACCAGACGCGCCTTAATAATGACAACCACCTGCCAAGATCCCGCTCATCGGCCGTCACAGAAGCGAAGTCTGCGGCGATCACGTTGCCCTGCGACGGCTCGTCCGGAATGGCCGCCAGCATTTGGGCAAGATGCGGCGAGACATCCGCGACTTCATAGAAGAGTTTCTGGCTTCGGATCAGGATCTCGTCAGCGCCCACTTGCGGCACAGGCAGATCTTTATCGGCTGCCGTCTCTACAGCACCTTCGAATACCTGTCCAAAGACCGCCTGTACGCTTGACGAGTGTTTCAATATTTCGCGATCGAGATCATCGGCCGTCTCGCAATTCATTCTTCTCGCGACCAGCGTGCGCGCGGTATCGTTTTTGGGAACTGTGTGCGTTTGCAAGCCGTGCT
>DASXPW010000120.1:0-5078 GCA_036493385.1 Pyrinomonadaceae bacterium | reverse complement strand
GCTTTTTCGGTTTTAGCTCGCGAAAGTACAAATTCAAAAGTCGCGAGTGCCAGTAACGTGCGGCTTAGATCTTTCGTCTGAAATTTGGGATCTGAAGTAGATATGGCGGAGAGGACAGGACTCGAACCTGCAAGCGCTTTCGCGCGGTAGTTTTCAAGACTACTGCCTTACCAATTAGGCTACCTCTCCGCACGAGCGGCGAAACCCAAATATAACGCAAAATGCCGAGGCTCGACAACACGTCGATGGTCCCGACAAACGAAAAAGACGCCGCATATGGCGGCGCCCTTTTCAAGAATAGATGCGATCGGTCTATTTCTGACCGGCTGCCGCGGCGACCATTTCACGTGGGCCGTTCAGCAGCTTTGTGATCTGCGATTCCAAGTCCTGTGTTTTGTCCCAGCCGCTTTCCTTCAGGCGAACGACGCCGTTTTGATCTACGAGAAAATATGCAGGAAAGCCCATGTTGACGTTGCCCTCTTTGTCGCGATCGGCGTATTGCAGAACGGCCCCGAAACTATTCGGAACTACGGTGAAGTTAAACTGATTGCTCTTCAGATAGGCCGCGACCTTTTGGTCATTATCCATTGTCAGGCCGAGAAATACGACGTTCTGGTCCTTGTAACGTGCCGCGAGACTATTCATCTTCGGCATTTCGCTGTGGCAGATATTGCAGCGCGTCGACCAGAATGTCACGAGCACGATCTTGCCGCGAAGCTGTGTCAGATCGTGCGTTTGTCCGTCGAGCCCGGCAAGACTAAAGTTGGGAGCCAGATTGCCGGTGGAGACACCTTGCGCCGCGGCTGAGGCGGTCAAAATTAGTGAGAAAAGGAGTGTAAGAAGTAGACGCATAACGGCGGGGTTGTAAAGCCTTTTATAGGATGTTAAAGAGCGTTTAACACTCTCTTGTATAAATAAACTCTGAAATCGGGTTAAAATCCAGATTTTTGTGAGCTTGTTTTTGAGGAAGTTTCGCCGGCCTGGGAGTCGGCATAGGCTTTTCGCCGAAAACGACTATAGCGGTTTGCCGCGGCCATGTCCAGCGATAGTTAGCAGGCTCATTATGTTAAAATTTTTCGGTGCTGCTCGAATCGATAGAAGCCCTTAATTTCCGCAATTTAGCGGGGTCGGTCGACGTTTCGACGGGGCTTAATATTTTTGTCGGCGACAACGGGCAGGGCAAGACGAATTGGCTGGAGGCGATCTATCTACTGGCTTCGACACGCTCGTTTCGCACGGCTCGACTGCAGGAGGCTGTCAGATTTGGCGAAATGATGGGCCTCGTCCGCGGCTCGGTCCGCGAATCGCCGGAGATCGTCCGCGGGCTGCAGGTAACGATCGAGGGATCCGCAAAACAACTCTCGATCAATGGCAAGAAAGAACCCGCCTCGCGATATCTGAGACAACTAAACGCCGTCGTTTTTAACGCCGATACGCTTGAGATCGTTCGCGGTCAACCGGAAGCCCGGCGGCGATTTCTCGATGACGGCATCATTTCGCTTCACCCACCTTTCATTCAAACGTTCACCGATTACAACCGTGTTATCAGGCAAAAAAATTCGCTCCTGCAGCAGGCCCGCGAGAAGGAAATGCCGCTCGAACAGGTCGCTGAGGCGCTCGGGCCATGGAATCAGCAGCTCTTGCCGCTTGCCGCGCGGATCTACCGCGGGCGCCTACGCTTCGTCGAGCGGCTCAACGAGGTGCTGGCGAAACATCTGTTTGCCAGCGAAGACGTCGCTGTTCGCTACATTTCATCGCTTGAGGGCCGAGGCGACCTTTCGAATTACGAAGCGTTGATCGAGGAACGCCTTCAGTTACGTGTCCAGGCCGAGACGGTCGCGGGGCACTCGCTGATCGGGCCGCATCGCGACGACCTTGAGTTCTTGCTCGATGGGCACGATCTCCGTCGGTTCGGTTCGGCCGGTCAGCAGCGAAGCGTGCTTCTCCTCTTGCTGCTGGCAAACATAGAAGTTTTTCGTGTCACCCGTGGCGAATACCCTCTCTTTTTGATGGACGATATCGACGCTGAACTCGACTACGGACGCATCGGGCAACTGCTCGAATACCTTTCGGGGAAGACCCAAAATTTTGCCACCACTTCAAAGCAAAATTTCATCGAGGAATTTGGCCACAATGCGGCCGTTTTTTTGGTCGAGAACGGACAAGCCAAATTGCAATAAGATAATGATTTTTATTGGCTTTCGCCGCTACGAAAACTCTTCAAAATATGGTATAATTTTCTATTGAAATGACCGGAGAATTTTGCTCCGGCGCCAGGCCGCCTTGACCGAATGGGGAGGAGGCAAATTCGCCGCAAAATCAGGTGAGATCCATCGGCTAATCGGAGAAATTTTCCGAACGGCCAACGCGTCGGGCGCGCGACTTTCTACATCATTTTTTCACGCTATCATAAAAGAGGTTATTAGACTTGGCTAAAGCAACAAAGACAGAATACAGTGCAGATTCGATCACCGTTCTCGAGGGCCGCGATGCGGTCCGCAAACGGCCGGCGATGTATATCGGCTCGACCGGCGATATCGGACTGCATCACTTGGTTTACGAGGTCGTCGACAACTCAGTCGATGAGGCCCTGGCGGGCTTTTGCGACACGATCGAGGTTGCGATCCACATGGATGATTCGGTCACCGTGGTTGACAATGGCCGAGGCATTCCGGTCGGCATCCATACGCAGGAAGGCCGTTCGGCAGCCGAGGTCGTGATGACCGTGCTCCACGCGGGCGGCAAATTCGATTCAAATTCATACAAGGTTTCCGGCGGTTTACACGGCGTGGGTGTCTCGGTTGTAAATTTCCTTTCGGAATGGCTGCACCTTGAGATCTGGCGCGACGGTAAGACGTTTGAGCAGGTCTATAAGGTCGGCGTGCCTTCGTTTGCGCTAAAGCAGACGGGCAAAACCACAAAACGCGGGACGAAGATCACTTTCAAACCCGATCCTGAAATTTTCGAAAGCACGGTTTACAGTTTTGAGAAGCTCAGCGAACGGCTGCGCGAAAAGGCGTTTCTTAACAAAGGCATTCGCATATTTATCAAAGACGAACGCGAAGAGCCCGAGAAGGCACACGAATTTTACTATAAAGGAGGGATCGCGGAATTTGTTCGGCATTTAAACAAAAACAAGTCACCACTGCATGACAAGCCGATCTATTTCGAAATCGTATCGGATGATCTGTCGATCGAGGTGTCGATGCAGTACAACGACAGCTACGACGAAAAGATCTTTTCGTTTGCCAACAACATCAACACGGTCGACGGCGGAACACATCTCTCGGGGTTTCGTGGCGCGCTGACACGCACGATCAACAACTACGCCGAAAGTTCCGGGCTTACGAAAAACGCAAAAGTCGTTTTGACCGGTGACGATGTCCGCGAGGGGCTGGTCGCGATCATCAGCGTAAAGATTCCGCAGCCGCAATTTGAAGGTCAAACGAAGGGTAAATTGAATTCGCCTGTCAAAGGGCCGGTCGAATCCTTTCTCAACGAGAGGCTTTCTGAGTATTTCGAGCAAAATCCGGTCGTCGCTAAGCGCATCGTCGGCAAGGCGGTCGACGCCGCGCGGGCCCGCGAGGCGGCGCGAAAGGCACGCGAGATCGTTCGTAAGAGTGCTCTGGGCAGTTCAACCCTGCCGGGCAAGCTGGCCGACTGTCAGGAAAAAGACCCGGCGCTGTCGGAACTCTACCTGGTTGAGGGCGATTCGGCCGGCGGCTCGGCGAAGCAGGGCCGCGACCGCAAGAATCAGGCCGTTCTGCCGCTCAAGGGCAAGATCCTGAATGTTGAGAAAGCCCGTTTTGACAAGATGCTCGGCCACGGCGAGATCAAGGCGTTGATCACCGCGCTTGGGACCGGCATCGGCAAGGAAGATTTCGACGTAAGCAAGCTCCGATATCACAAGATCTGTCTGATGACGGACGCCGATGTCGACGGCAGCCACATCCGCACGCTGCTCCTGACATTCTTTTACCGGCAGATGCCTCAGCTTGTCGAGAATGGCTATGTCTATATCGCCCAGCCGCCGCTCTACAAGGTCAAGAAAGGCAAAAAAGAAGAGTACATCAAGGACGAGAAGGGGATGTTTCGTTACCTGATGCGTCTTGCGACGTCCGATCTTTCGGTCACCTCAGACGGCAACTCGCTCGAGGGAGCCAAGCTTTCAAAAACGCTTGAGCAGACGGTCGAATACAAGAATTATTCGGAGCGTTTTTGCCGCCGCGTAGGGAACGATGAGCGGCTCCGCGACGTGATCCTTGACGCATTCGCCGGCAAGGATGGCGTGCTTGAGAAACACGGTGTTAAGATCCGCAAGGTCTTTGAACGGGAAGAGCTGATGGCCGAGGTCGAGGGCGTGATATCGGCGGCCGGCTTCAAGACCGAGCTCATGTCCGATGAGGAGCACGGCCTGTCGGAGATCGAGATCTCGCTGCCAAACGGCCAGCGGGTTTTCTTTGACTGGAACGTCGCCAGCTATGTCGAATTTCAAAAGGCCATCGAGCTCAAGCGGATTCTCGAAAGCGATTTTCCCGGCCCATTCGTTCTCGGCGAGAACGGCAAGAGTGAAAAGATCGCGTCGCGCGAAGAGCTTCTCGAGAAAGTACTGGCAACGGCGAAAAAGGACCTCGCCATTCAGCGTTACAAGGGCCTAGGCGAAATGAACCCCGAGCAGCTATGGGAAACAACGATGAATCCCGAAAAGCGGACGCTTTTGCAGGTGCGCGTCGAGGATGAAATAGAAACCGACGGTCTGTTTACCATTCTCATGGGCGACAGCGTCGAGCCTCGCCGGAAATTCATCGAGGATAATGCGCTCGACGTCAAGAATCTCGATGTCTAATTGGTTTGCGGCTGGCAGTTTCCAGTACGGTTAACTGCCAACTGCCAACTGCCAACTGCCAACTGCCAACTGCCAACTGCCAACTGCCAACTGCCAACTGCCAACTGCCAACAACCCCCTTTTTCATTTCCCGCAGATTCACCAAGCATCACCAAATCGCGGTTTCGTATGACCGCTAAAATCGGACATTTTTTGAAATAGGCGAAAAGGTAAAAATGGATAAAATGATCGC
>DASXPW010000119.1:0-3779 GCA_036493385.1 Pyrinomonadaceae bacterium | reverse complement strand
GCGCCGGTCGCGGTCCTGGCCTTCCATTCGCCCGGCGAGACTTCCTTTGGATCGTCCAGCGTGCCGCCCAGCATAAGCGTCGCGGTACCGTCGAGCACATAATAAAAATCGTCCGAGCCATCATGAAGCTCGACGAGATCGTCGACGCGCTTTTCATCATGGAAGACGGCGACTCTCGTCTGCGTTCCGGCTTGCGGTACGATGTCTTCGACTTTATTTCCGGATTGTTTCTGCAGGGCGTTTTGAATCTCATCGATCTGCTGGTTGGTTTTTACGACGAATGGCATTGTCGCTGTCGACGGCTTTCGCGTCTGCCCGGAACACGTCAGAGCAACGGTGAGAACAATAGCTGAACTTAGGAATAAAATCGTCTTCATAATTTTCACTTTCTAGCGGCATGCTCGAGCAGCCACCGGCTCAGATCTTTTGCGGCGGTGAAATTCTGATACTCGGCAGGCAGTTTTCGTCCATCGGTGTATTCGTTATAGAGCCACGGATCACCGATCGCAAAGACCCAGCCTTTGCCATATTGCGCCGTCGCCATGATGACCTTGCCGTTGTTTACCATCAACGGCCTGGCGGGCGGCGACAATTTTAGCGACGAGATCTCCTTCAAATAAAGTGTCCGTGCATTTTTCAAAACGTCGTTCGGCGTCGAGACGAATACTTTGCCTTGTTCGAACTTACTTCCCTCGACATGGTTCAGGCTGTCGTTGTTGAATTGGATCCCAAACTTGCCCGCGAGAATATTCAAATGCTCGAGGTCACAGTTTCCAAAATCATTTGCCAGCATGGCGAGCACGCCGCCGCGCTTGACCCAATCGGCGATCGTCTCAGCGTCTTTTTCTGAGACGTATTTCGGATCGCTCGTTTCTTTAGGTGTGTCCGGATCGACGATGATATACACACTCGCGTTTGCGAGATTCGCCGTTGTCGGCGCCTCGGCGAGCGTGTCCAGCCTCGCTCCATAGCTTTGAAAGGCGTTTCCAAAGATCGAGTAGCCGTTAAGGTCCATTTCGTTCCAGACGTAGTGAAATGAGATGGTGCGACCGCTCTCGTCTTTTTTGGTTTCGTGATTGAAGTAGTTATCGAGCAGAACAGTTTTGCCGAGACCGGTCTGTGAGTTCGCGTCGGTCTCGGCCTCGACCGCGGCAAGTATGTAAGCACCCACACCTTTCGGGTCATTAGTTACTGTCTTCTCGCCAACATAATACTCATACGAACCATCGCGATAAGGGGTGCCGCCGAGACCCGCGCCGCCGATCGTTTTTAGCAGATCAAAGCCCCCACCGTTTTGATCGATAAATTCTTTCTGTATCCCCGCCCACGCCATGTGAGCAGGAGCGTCAAACGATGGACGCAGGTAGCCCATCCGAACACCCTTTTCGAGCGCGTACGCAAACATGCAGGACGCCGACGCTTCAAAATAGTTTTTATCCTTGCCGGGCGCATCGAGGATCAGCCACCAAAGTCCGGTCTTTTTGTCCTGCACTTTTTCGATCGCCGACATCTCGCGGTTGAGAATCGCGATCAGCTCGGCGCGTTTCGGGTTGTCCGTCGGAAAATAGTCGAGCACATCGACCAGGGCCATCGCATACCAGCCCATCGCGCGGCCCCAGAACATAGGCGCGCGGCCAGTCGCTTTGTCAGCCCAACGCTGTTGCTTCGATTCGTCCCAGGCGTGATAGAGCAAGCCTGTCTTATCGTCGCGAACATGCTTTTCCATCCAGATGAATTGGTTCGCAATGTCGTCCCAATTGTCCTCGTCAAACGTCGCCGAGTATTCGGCATAAAACGGCTCGGCCATGTAGAGACCGTCGAGCCACATCTGGTACGGATAAATTTTCTTGTGCCAAAAACCGCCTTCCTTTGTCCGTGGCTGGCTTTTGAGCTGCGAACGGATCAGGTCGGCCGCCTTTTTATATTTCGCATCGCCTGTCACGCGATACGTCATCAAAACGGCGCTGCCCATACGGACTTGGTCGAGGCTATAGTCGTCGACCTTGTATGTTTTGATCGAGCCGTCGTCGTTGAGGAAAGCATCAACGCCTTTTTTGATGAAGTCGAAATAACGCTTGTCGCCGGTCGCGTACCAGAGCGTTTTCATTCCGTTGAGGATGACACCGTAGTCGTACACCCAGCGAGGAGGTATGCCTTTACCGTTTGGCGAATCGACCCAGAGCCGATCCATTGCCGTCGCGGCCATCTGTTCAGAGGATGATTGGCTGAAACCGAAAGAGATCGCCAACAAAACTATTAGCAGGGCAATAGCAATTTGTGAGTGTTTGATCATTGCTTAAATTCGCTTATTGTAAGCTCTCGATCTTCTTGCCGTTGATCTTCACATTGTCGAGCTTCGCTCCGACGAGATTCTTTACGATATTACCGTCGGACACATTTTCAAAAGTGCTGTTCGAGATGCTCAGGTCATAAACCGGCGCGTTTTCAAGGCCCTGGATGTCGACGCCAAACTTGCTCTTTCCTGACGTAAGATTACTGACGACCAGATTGCGCATTACGGGTTTGAATGCGCCTTTCGCTCCTTCTTCGTAATTAAAATCGACTGTTATCAGCGCATGAGCGACCTGGCCGACCGCAATATTCCTAAAATAGAAATTTTCCAGCAGCCCCCCGCGTGCCGCGTTGTTTTTGACTCGGACGGCGCTGTCGAGATGCGGGCTGTCCATCTGGCAATTTTCCGCAAAAACGTTTCGCACGCCACCCGATATTTCGCTTCCGATCGTCACGCCGCCGTGACCATCCTTCATTTCGCAGCCTCGAACAACGACGTTTTCGGTAGCGACAGCGACGCGGCGTCCATCCTCATTTCGGCCCGATTTTATCGCAATACAGTCGTCGCCGGTATCGAAATGACAATTTTCGATCAGCACATCTTTGCAGCTTTCCGGGTCGCAGCCATCGTTGTTCGGTCCGTGGGACGATATCCAAACATTTCGCACCGTTACGTTTTCAGACAGCAGCGGATGTATCTCCCACATCGGCGAATTGACGATTTTTACGCCCTCGATCAAAACGTTTTTACAGCGATGCGGCTGTATAAAGTTCGGTCTGAGATACGAACCTTCGCCAAAAACACGCTGCTCGACAGGCACAGCTGTTTGCATCATCTCGTAAAGTTTTGCCCGTGCGGCCCGCTGATTCGGCATGCCCTCTTTCCATCCAAATCTCGCGCTGCCCTGCCACAGCCACCAGTGCTGTTCATTGGCCTGGCCGTCGAGTGTCCCCTCGCCCGTGATCGCAACATTGGTCTGATCGAAAGCGTAAACGAACGGCGAATAATTCATACATTCCATTCCCTCGAAACGAGTACGGACGATCGGATACATTTTCGCATCGGTCGAAAACTTGAGCGTCGCCTCCTTTTCGAGATAGAGGTTCACGTTTGATCTCAGATGAACTGCGCCGGTCAAGAATTCGCCCGCCGGGATGACAACGCGGCCGCCGCCGGCTTTGCTGCATGCGTCGATCGCCGCCGCGATCGCCGACGTCGAATCGCTTGTGCCGTCCGACGTAGCTCCAAACTTTGTGATCGCAAAATAGCGGCGCGGGAAAACCGGCGGCTTGATGCGAGACAATATTTGTGGATAAACCGTCTGCCACGGGTCGGAAGCCGACCTCGCGAAACCGGGCAAAACGGCGATCCCCGCACCACCAACAACAAGGGTCTTTATAAATTCGCGCCTATTTTGCATTGATCGATGTTCTCCATTTTGGGTAATCCTTTTCAAGCAGATCCGTCGGCGTAGTAACATACCACG
>DASXPW010000118.1:0-9668 GCA_036493385.1 Pyrinomonadaceae bacterium | reverse complement strand
CGGCGCCGACGACGAGCGTTTTGGCGCCGTCAGCACGCATTTCGGCATCGGCGTCAGCGAAATTCTAAATCACCGGATCGAGGTTGTCAGCGGCGTCCTCGAAGGCGAGTGCCGGGCGATCATGCAGGACTTTTTTCGTTCCCGAAGAGTATAGGCGCTCGACACTTTATCCTTTCTCCTTTATCCTTTATCCTTTATCACGCGGAGAGGTGCGAGAGTGGTTGAATCGGGCGGTCTCGAAAACCGTTGAACCCGAAAGGGTTCCGTGGGTTCGAATCCCACCCTCTCCGCCAGGTTCGACAGGAGATCGTATGCCCTTAACAAAAAGGTTGTCGGCGGAGTTCATCGGAACGCTCTGGCTGGTACTCGGCGGCTGCGGAGCGGCCGTTCTGGCGTCAAATGTACAAACTGTCGGCGTCGGCACCGCAATTGGGTACGCGGGTATCGCCCTAGCCTTTGGTTTGACGGTCCTGACCGGAGCTTATGCGCTCGGCCATATCTCGGGTGCGCATTTTAACCCGGCTGTTTCGATCGGCTTGTGGGCAGGGCGACGTTTTCCTGCAAATGAGCTGTTGCCGTATATCGTCGCACAGGTCCTGGGCGGCATTGCCGGTGCGGGAATTCTATATCTGATCGCGTCCGGGCACGACGGATTCAGTCTCGCAGGCGGCTTTGCCTCGAACGGATTTGGCGATCATTCACCGGGCAAATACTACGCGGCGTCGTGCTTTATTTCCGAGGTTGTGATGACGTTCTTTTTCCTGATCGTCATTCTCGGCTCGACGCACGGACGCGCACCGAAAGGCTTTGCTCCGATCGCTATCGGCCTCGGCCTGACGCTGATCCATCTGATCTCGATCCCGGTCACAAACACATCCGTCAATCCGGCACGCAGTACCGGCCCGGCCATTTTCCTCGCCATTTACCAGGACGCCTGGGCCGTCAAACAGCTCTGGATGTTCTGGCTCGCACCGATCCTGGGAGCGTTGCTCGCCGGTTATTTCTACTTTTGGCTTGGCGAAGGCGAGGTACCGCCGCCCGAACCGATCGTCGGCGAAGCGCCAGAAACGACCGTGGTCGAAGTGATCGAAGAATGATTTAGAAATTTGCCCGCTAATAACGCGAATGAGCGCGAATAGGATTCCAAGAATTATTTGCGTTGATTCGCGTTATTAGCGGGCAAGTATCAACGGAAAGGTGCAGGAGCGGCTGAACTGGCAGCACTGGAAATGCTGTGAACCCCAAAAGGGTTCCGTGGGTTCGAATCCCACCCTTTCCGCCACAACGAAAGGAGAAAGGCGAAAGGATAAAGGAGAAAGTGCGATCCTTTTCTTTCGTCTTTCTATTGTATGTCTGACAACGTAAGCGAGGACCTTAAAACCCGCACCAAAAAGTATGCCACTCGAATCATCAGATTGTTCGCGTCGCTGCCGAAGACAACCGAGTCTCAGGTAATCGGAAAACAGATCTTGAGATCCGGCACATCTGTTGGAGCCCAATATCGAGAATGTCAGTTCGCTAAATCCGACGCAGATTTTATAAGCAAGATCGAGGGGTCATTGCAGATTTGGAAGAAACCAGCTACTGGCTCGAATTGCTCGATGAAATGCAATTGTTTAGCTCGGAAAAATTACAACCAATTCGAGAGGAAACCAAGGAACTAATAGCGATATTTATCACCATCGCGAAAAAAGTCAAAGCAAAGAGGGCGTGACGGGACTTCTGCCCTTTCTCCTTTCTCCTTTCTCCTTTATCCTTTAAGTTACGGCTCCAGGCTCCGCACAAGGTTTGAGTTGTGAACTCCGCTAGGCGAGGAATCGAGCAACGGTAGCAATTTCAGCCTGTGTTGCGGTAAAGTCTGGAGCCTCCAGTTCTTAAAGGAGAAAGGATGAAGGATAACGGATAAAGGTAAGAATGTTTTCCGCCCTTTCTCCTTTATCCTTTATCCTTTCACGAGATGTCCTACCAGGTAATTGCCCGAAAATGGCGGCCGCAGACTTTTGAGGAAGTCACTGGCCAGGAGTTGATCACGCAGACGCTGAAAAACGCGATCGAGCATGACCGGCTGCACCATGCCTATCTGTTTTCGGGCGCGCGCGGCGTTGGCAAGACTACGACAGCGCGGCTGCTTGCTAAAGCGTTAAATTGCCGCAAGACCGATGGCCCGAATGTGCATCCCTGCCGGATCGATGACCCCACCGCCTGTGTTTCCTGCGTCGAGATCGCCGAAAGCCGCTCGATGGATGTTCTCGAGATCGACGCTGCCTCAAACACCGGCATCGACAATGTCCGCGACGTCATAATTGACGGCATCAATATCATTCCCGCTCGCGATCGCTACAAGGTTTTCATCATCGATGAGGTCCACCAGCTCTCGAAACCTGCGTTTAACGCCCTTCTAAAAACGCTCGAAGAGCCGCCGCCAAAGGTCGTCTTTATCATGGCGACGACCGAGCTGCACAAGGTGCCCGATACGATCGCGTCTCGTACACAGCAGTTCGAGTTTCGGACTATCTCACTGCAAAAGATCTACGACCGCTTAAAGCTGATCGCCGAAACCGAAAAGATCAATATCTCGGACGAAGCCCTTCGCGAGATCGCCCGCTCCGGCGACGGCTCGATGCGCGACGCCCAGTCCAACTTTGACCAGGTAATAAGCTTTGCGGGCGAAAAGATCAGCGTCGCCGATGTCGGCAACGCACTCGGACTCGCAAGCATCGACATGTTGATTCGGGTCCTCGACGCAATAGTGACAAACGAACCGCGCGAGGCACTCAAGGTCGTCGATGAGCTTTCAACTCACGGACAGGATTTTCGAAATTTCTGCCGTGACCTGCTCGGGCTGATCCGCGATCTGCTCGTCGCGCGTGTCGGCGGGGAGGCGCAGCTTGTCGAGACCTCGATGCTCTCGGCGGACGAACTAAAAAGGCGCGCGAAAGTTTTCAGCGAATCCGATCTTGTCCGGCTTTTCCACTCGCTCGCCGATACCGAAACGCGGATCAAGGACGCTTCGCAGCCGCGTTACCTGCTCGAAATTGGTCTCGTAAAGCTCGTCGAGATGCGCCGGCTCACCGATCTTGAGACCGTTTTGACACGTCTTTCCGAGATTGAACAGTCACTCGGCCAAGGTGTTACCGCGCCTCTCGCCGCCGCTGCACCGGCGGAAAAAAAAACTTTAAATCCTAAGCCAGTCGATGTTCCCGTAGCGGAAGGTATTTCCGAGCCACAACCGAGCTCCGCCCGCGTCCTTGATCTGATCGAGTCGATGCCCGTCCGGCTGCCGCCGATCCCGAGCGAGGAGCTTGAGCACGTCGAGGACGCCTGGCTTGACGAGACGTACGAACGAAAGCTTGCCTGGAGCGGCGACGATCTTGCGCCGCTCGCCGCGGTGGCGAAACCGCTTTTGGAAATCGTCGCAACCGCCGCCACGTCGCCCGCGTTGCGATCCGCATCGAACGGCAACTCTCAAAACGCCGCGGCTGTCGCAATGGCGCTGGCCGAGGCAAACGAATCCGCCGTCCCTGACTCACAAGAGCTTCCCCAGCTCGGGCCCGATGCCACCGACGAAGAATTACTCGCCTACGCCAAAGCCCACCCGGCCGTCCGCGCCGCCCTAAAAGTTTTCCGCGGAAAAATTGTCAAAGTCACTCGCCGCGGGGAGAAACACGACCGTTAGGGAGTGTGTTGTCTGTGCCAGTAAGAACGTCGCCTTCCTTCGCGAACGAGGCCGATAGACAATTACAAGACCAGATTAGACAATTGGAGTCATGTCCGAATCAGCAGAGCTTCCGATGAATTTCGGCGGCATTTCCGAAGAGCGATATTCGAACCGCGGCGACGCTCGCGTGCTTGTCTGGCCGATCTCGTACGAAGGCACGGTCTCGTACGGCGCCGGGACCGGTGACGGAGCGATGGCCATCATCGAGGCGTCGCGAAATATGGAGCTCTATGACGAGGAAACGCGTTCCGAGGTCTACAAGATCGGCATTCACACGCTGGATGAAACACCGCCGGCATTCACGCCCGATTTGATGATGGATAACCTCTACCAGCGGACAAAAGAACTGCTCGGCGAGGATAAATTCATCTGCATGCTTGGCGGCGAGCATTCGGTATCGGCGCCCGTCATCCGGGCACACGCCGAGCGATTTCACAACCTTAGCGTCCTTCAGATCGACGCCCACGCCGACCTTCGCGACACATACGACGGAACACCGCACTCACATGCCTCGATCATGGCACGCGTAGTCAAGGACCTGAGAATTCCGTCCGTTCAGGTCGGCATCCGGTCGATCTCGGTAGACGAGGCGCGAGCGGTCGCGGCCGGCCTGCCGACAAAGATATTTTGGGCCAAAGACATCGTCGGCCGCACCGACTGGATCAGGCCCGCGGTGGACGCGCTTACTGAGAACGTCTATCTGACGATCGATATTGACGGGCTGGACCCGAGCCTTGTTCCCACGACCGGGACGCCCGAGCCCGGCGGCCTCGGCTGGTATGAAACACTCGCCCTAATAAGGCGTCTGGCTGAAAAAAGACGAGTCGTCGGAATGGACCTGGTCGAGTTCTCAAAGACTGAAAATTCGGACGCTCCTGCCTTTCTGTGCTCAAAGCTGGTCTACAAGTGCCTGGCGTACATTTTCCGCGACGAGCTGCCGACGATCGACGGTTCACTGGCGTGAGACGACCCTTCGCGCGATTTGTCAGAACCGAATTTCTACCGCATTCGTATCCCTTTTGTTACAAATTGGCATCTCAATTGATAAAATTAAAGGGTCATATTCCGATGTTTTGGGAGTTTTGCAATGTTCGATAAGAAATTACTGGTTGTTTTACTGATCGGTCTGGCTGCTGGTTTCGCCGGCTGTAAGTCGAGTTTTTTTGGCAGTAAGGACGCTCCGGCGGCTCCTCCTCCGCCTCCCGCGCCCGTTTCTGTTGCCGGAATTCGCACATCATACGCCGACATCGTTGAAAAGACCTCGCCTGCCGTCGTCCGCATCGATGCCGAGATCAAGACCAAGGCGCAGGCGCAGTTTCCTTTCGGCGACGGCCTATTCGGTGGTTCGCCGCTTCAGCCCGGCCAGCCGCCGCGGCAGCAGCTCGAACGCGGCATCGGCTCGGGCGTTATCGTGAGCGCCGACGGAACGATCTTGACAAATAACCACGTCGTCGATGGTGCGTCGAAGATCACCGTCCAGCTAAATAACGACAAGACGTTTGACGCCAAGGTCGTCGGGGCCGACAAGCCGAGCGATCTGGCCGTGCTCAAGATCGACGCGCAAAATATGCCTTTTCTGACGTTGGGCGATTCTGATAGCGTTCGCGTCGGCGACATCGTTCTTGCGATCGGCAATCCGCTCGGCATCGGACAGACAGTGACGGCCGGCATTATCTCGGCTAAAGGGCGACGGACGGGCCTGAGCGATGGGTCGAGCTTTGAAGATTTCCTGCAAACTGACGCACCGATCAATCGAGGAAATTCGGGCGGGGCACTCGTCAATCTCAACGGCGAGTTGATCGGCATCAATTCGCAGATCCTTTCGCCGGGCGGGGCCAGCGGCGGCAACATCGGCATCGGCTTTTCGATCCCGTCAAACATGGCCCGCAACGTCATGGAACAGCTTCTCAAGGATGGCAAAGTTCACCGTGGGATGCTTGGCATCTACATCCAGAACATCACGGATGACACCGCCAAGGCGGACGGATTACAGGATACCCAGGGCGTGCTCGTCAGCGACGTAGTACCGGGCGGCGCCGCTGAGAATGCCGGCATCAAGCGTTACGACATCATCACCGCCGTCAATGGCGAAAAGATCGAAGACTCAAACGTCTTTCGCAATAAGGTCGCCAGCACTGCTCCGGGAACCGAGATCAAACTGACCATCGTGCGCGACGGCAAGGAGCAGGAGGTAACGGCCAAACTCGACGAGTTTAGCGACAAGGCGGCCCAGAATGGCCCAGATGGACAGGATGACAACCAATCGGGCCCGGAAAAGGAAAGCGGGAAACTGGGCCTGAGCCTGCAGCCGATCACGCCGCAGGTGGCACGGCAGTTAAAGCTTAATTCTGACAGCGGATTGGTCATCACGGATATCGACCCGGTCGGACCTGCTGCAGAAGCCGGCCTCGCCCGCGGCGACGTGATAATGGAGATCAACAAGCAGCCGGTCGCTTCGGTCGATGATGTGAAGGCGGCGCTCGATAAGGCAGGCTCGAACCCGATCCTGCTTTTGATCGGACGACAGGGCCGCACGTTCGTCCTGACAGTCAGGGCGAGTTAGATCGCTTTATCGCTGAGAAATTAAGAGGATGCCCGAAAAATTGGATTTTATCTGTGTGCTTTCGTCTGTGTTTTCTGTGGTTCATGTTGGGAATTTCAAAACCTTGAACACAAAATTCACAGAGCGAAGACACAGAAGAACGGCTTTTTAAGACATCCTCTTAGACCTTATGGTCGGGACGACTGGATTCGAACCAGCGACCTCTCGCACCCCAAGCGAACGCGCTACCAGACTGCGCTACGTCCCGAAAATCAGATGTTTAGTATAGATGGCGGCCGGGCTTTCTCAAAGTTATACGGCAGGTGGCCGTTTGAGAATTTCTCTTAGCTCGAGGAGCTGTGCGGCTAGCGCCTTGAGGGCGTCGCGCTGGTCGTGAGAAAGATCGGAGATCGGTTCGCTGTCCTCGTTAAGATCAAGTGAGATGTCCTCGATCTCGTCGTCAAAAAGCGACGGCGTATCGTCGACCGGACGAACGCGTTCTTCCCGCGCCGGTTCGGGATGCACGATCTTAAGCTTTGTCCCTTCGCGGACCTCGGACTGAAGCTTTTTCTTTGCGCCGGCGATCGTGAACATCTCGTCGTAGAGAAGCTCTTTGATCCGCAGTGCCATTTCGACGTCGCGGCGGCGATAGGTGCGCTGCCCGGAGCGATTCTTTTGCGGAGACAACGTCGGAAACTCGGTCTCCCAAT
Source organism: Pyrinomonadaceae bacterium (assembly GCA_036493385.1). GTDB lineage: Bacteria > Acidobacteriota > Blastocatellia > Pyrinomonadales > Pyrinomonadaceae > OLB17. Next base: position 2,698 of record DASXPW010000118.1, on the reverse strand, counting down.
ATCTAAGCACGTGAGTCTGGACGCCGACAAGCTCGCAGACCTCACCGATCTTGAAGTAGATCTTCTCAGGTATAACTACAGCGGGTTGTGCCATTTGTGTTAAAGTTACGCGTAAATGCCCGGCCGCTATTCTATGTGTTTATTAAACTTGTGTCAATAAATTATCGGTGAAAAGCGAGTTCGAGTTCATCCATTACATTAAGAAATCGTATGGCCTGACGGCCATCGGCGACGACTGCGCGGTGCTGCCTAAAGACGGCATATTCGACCTTCTTGTAACGGTCGATCTGCTTGTTGAGGACATCGATTTCAAGCTCGAATGGACACGACCGGAGTCGCTTGGCCACAAGGCTCTGGCAGTCTCCCTGTCCGACATTGCCGCGATGGGTGGACGACCAAAGTGGGCGATGCTCTCGATCGGCGTCCCTGAAAAGCTTTGGGAAAGTGATTTCGTCAAGCGGTTTTACAAGGGCTGGAACGAGCTTGGGGCCGAACACGGTGTCGAGCTTGTTGGCGGCGACATTTCTTGCGCACCGGGCAAATTGGTTATCGACTCGATAGTTGGCGGACAGGTGCCGATCGGAAAGGCAGTCTTACGGTCCGGCGCCAGGTCGGGCGACGCGATATTTGTCTCGGGCAGCCTCGGCGGCGCCGCCGGCGGTTTGCGATTGCTCGAAAGATCCAGCGAGCCTGAAACGGACCCCGAGATGCAAAAACTTATCGAGCGCCAATTGAGCCCGACACCCAGAGTGATCCTTGGAGACTGGCTGCGAAAGCATGAGATCGCCTCGGCGATGATCGACCTCAGCGACGGACTATCGTCCGACATCCATCAGGTTTGTGAGATGAGTGGCGTCGGCGCCGAGATCGATGCCGATCTGCTTCCTATCGATAAGAACCTGCAGAAACTCTTCGGTGCTGATGAATGGCTTGCGCTTGCTCTAAACGGCGGAGAAGATTTCGAGCTGCTTTTCACCGTGCCGCCGGAAAAAATTTCCCTGCTCGAAAACGCCGACGCTTCGCGCATCGGGAGGGTCACGGAAAACAGTGGCGTCATTCAACTTAGAGACGGAGATCAGACCACCGATCTGCATCCGTCCGGCTATCGACATTTTTGACCTCCGGTGACGCCGCCCGCCACGTACCGATCGGCGAGCGGACGTCATTGGAAATCGAATGTTTCGACATCGATCGAGCATATCGGTGCGTAGTTCTAACCAATTAACCGAAGAGATCGCCCAGGTTAAACGCATCGTCCGAGCCGGCGGCGGCGGCTCGGCTCGCGGCGCGGTCAGCTCGTTTTTGTAGAGCCGCGGTTATGCGAGACGTTGCGGCCGCCGGATTGGCGAGAAAGTACACGAATGCGGCATAGCTGTCGGCGTTTCGCATGCACTTGTCCCAGGGAAGCGTATAGCTGCCTAGGCCTGAATAGTCCTCGGTAAAGTAGCCGTCATCACCAAAATCTTCGAGATTCGCAAACCGATGCCCTGCCTCGTGGATCAGAGTCACGGTGGCAACGTCGCCTTTCGCAAGTGTTCCGCGATAGATATGGATCTCGCCCTGACGCCTGAGGACCTGATCTTCCTGATCGAAAAGATAGACGCCTCCGCCTCGCTCGACGCATTCGGCATAATAGCCAGTAACGTACCCGAGCGTACTCGGATTCCGATTGGACACTTTGACGGCAAACGGCCGATTCAGGCTGTTACTGATGTTCTGCAGGACGGACCAAACGATATTTGTATTCACCGGATTTGGTTCCGTGCGAAACAGAAAGCGAAACAGCGGTGTGATCTTTTCTGTGTACTGCCATGACGGCAGTAATGGAATGGCCGTTTTCAACCAGTTTCGAGCGGTCGCGGTGGCCGCCGCCACCTGCTGCATCGCGATGTCGGTGCCTGTGCCCATGACCTGGCGGACAGAGATCTTGGTGCCGCCGACTATCACGTCTTTCGTCAGGTAAGGCTTTTTATCAAAAAAACCCATGTTGGAATCCTCCGGATGTGGTTTGGTTTTTATAGGACGCGCGGATTGTACATCCATCATCCCGGTCGGTCAAGAAGTTACAGCCAAACCGTCCCGCGGGCTCGATGCTCCCATCCAGGAGTCTAACTGGAACGCGGATCTGAGGAGAGCTATCAGTTTTCAGTTATCACCTATCAGTTATTCCGGAAGATACGCTCCATCACTGGTTCAGCCCTCCGAAATAACTGAAAGCCAATAAGTGATAACTGAGAACAACGATAAGTGAAACGATTACACAATTCTTTACATAATTGCCTACATAGACTACTGTGCATTTAACTATGAAGAATATCGTGCCGATCACTGATCTGCAACGACAGGCCGGGCAGATAATTGGCAGTCTGTCCGAGACTGACGAGCCCGTAATAGTGACCCAACGCGGCCGGGCGGCGGCGGTGATCATTTCGGCCGAGCGATACGAGGAGATCGAGGATGACCTCAAGCGCCTCGACGAACTCGAGTTGCTCGAGATGATTGCCGAGTCGAAACGGGCGATCGCAAAAGGCGACACCATTAGTCACGATGAAGTAAAGCGTAAATTGAAATTCAAACCTGAATGAGCAACTTCGTCGAGTGGACCCGCCCGGCAATTCGTGCTCTGGAAAAACTTCCTCAAACGATCGCCTTTGAGATCATTCACAAAACTGACCTCCTGACCGACTTTCCTGAATTG
>DASXPW010000117.1:0-7892 GCA_036493385.1 Pyrinomonadaceae bacterium | reverse complement strand
GGAGAGGCAGAAACGATAGCGAATCGGTTTTCAAATATCGCGACGAGCCGACTGGCACGTCCGTAATAGACATTATAACATACGTGTCAAGCCTCATTTTGGCTTAGGTCCGACTGTAATCTTCCTTTCCACCGGTCTTAGAATCTAGCTGAATGTCCGTCATCCGAATGTCACGCTGCACCGCTTTGCACATGTCGTAGACAGTGAGGGCCGCGACCGTGACGGCGGTGAGAGCCTCCATCTCGACTCCGGTTTGGGCGTTGGTGACAGCCTCGGCCTCAAGATAGACGCCGTCGTCGCGAAGCTCCGCCGTGACGTTCACTTTCGATAGATCGAGCTGGTGGCAGAGTGGGATCAGCTCGGAGGTTTTCTTTGCGGCCATGATCCCGGCGATACGCGCGATCTCGAGCGGATCGCCTTTTGGATTTTGGCCTGATCGGAGTTTTGCAATAGTCTCGGGCGCCAGCAGTACGCGGCCTGATGCGACGGCCTGCCGCACGGTCGATTCTTTTCCTGAGACATCGACCATTCGGATGCGGCCGCCCTCATCGTAATGCGATAGTTTGCTCATAGATCAGATAAGTAAGACTTCGATGCGATCGCCGCTTTCGCGGACCTCGCCGCCGGGCACGAAAACAAGCGCGTCGGACTTTCCGAAGGCGATAAAATCCGACGAGCCGATCCATTTTACAGGTTCAACCGTTAGAGCGCCGTCGCTGCCGAACTGCAGCTTGGCCGGGATATACGAATCGCGCTGCGGCGCCGCTTTGAGGGTATCGCCGGCGATAGCGGTCGCCCGAGGTAGATCGGTTTCGGACGCGTTTTGCATCAGCAGCAGGGCTTTCCGAACAAACAGGTAGAATGTCACGGCGGCGGAAACCGGATTTCCGGGAAGGCCGAACAGCAGTGCTTTATCGAGACGCGCAAAAACCGCCGGCTTTCCGGGTTTTAGCCTAACGCGTTCGAAGAAAAGTTCGGCGCCAAGCTCCTGCATGGCCCGTTTCGTCAGATCATATTTGCCGACCGAAACACCGCCGGTTATCACCACAAGGTCGGACGACAAAGCGGCATTTTGGATCACATGCTTAATGCCATCAAGGTCGTCGGGAGCGGTCGGAAGAAGGGTTACTTCTCCGCCGACCTCTTTGACCAGCGCCTGCAGCATTGCCGAATTTGAATTTCTGATCTGATCGCGGCCTGGCGTTTCATTTATTTCAACAACTTCGCTGCCAGTCGTGAAGATCGTTACTCGCGGCCGATTTGCGACGGTTACGCTCGAATAACCAACCGCCGCAAGCGTCGCTATCACGCGTTCATTTATTCGCTCACCCGAGCGAAAGATCATTTCGCCCTTTCTGACCTCGGCACCTTGTCGGACGATGTTTCGGCCGGGGGCGACCGGCTCGAGAATGGTGATGGTGCCGTCGGTCTTTTGCGAGTCTTCGGAGCCAAAATTATGCTCGCTCGTCAGCTCGACTTTTTGCACCGCGTCGGCGCCGGGCGGCACGGGCGCGCCGGTCATGATGCGGACGGTCTCACCCGGATGCATTTCAGTATGCCAGCCGTGTCCGGCGGCGGATTCGCCGATCAGTTTGAGATCGATCGGCGCGTTTGCTATATCAGCCGCACGTACGGCAAAACCGTCCATTTGCGAACGGTCAAACGGCGGCAGGTCCATATCGGCAACGATGTCCTCGGCAAGAATGCGGTTGACCACGTCGCTGATCGAAACCGTCTCAGTGCCGAGCTGCTCGACATTTTGATCAATGAAAGAAATGGCTGCAGAAACCGGGATCATATAAAGCGTCAAGCTATAAGAATTTTCACGCCAGAAGAAGTTCACGCAAAGCTCGCCAAGGACGCCAAGAAAAGCATAAGGTAATCCGCAGCAAAGCGGTTTATGCTCTGGAATCTGAACGTGAATAACCTGAGTGTTATGGCTCTCATTTCGAATTCTTCTTCGCGTCCTTTGCGAGCTTTGCGTGAAACAGAAAATTTTCAACATCTGACAACTTTGCCGCAGGATGCTAAAATCACTGTTTGTTTAGCGTTCGCAAATCGTATCATATCAAAACTTTAGAGAGGTTTATTACACACAGTGATCGAACTTGAACTTACCGAAGACCATAAAGCCCTGCAGGCCACAGTCCGTGAATTTGTCGATCGAGACGTTGCGCCGTACATAAAAGAGTGGGATGAAAAGTCGCATTACGAAACGAGCGTGTTCAAGACAATGGCCGAGCTTGGGCTGCTGGGCGTTTGCATTCCTGAGCAGTACGGCGGCGCGGGCTTTGACTATATTTCGCTTGGGCTCGTATGCGAGGAACTCGAGGCGTGTGACACGTTTCTTCGCGTCGTAATGTCAGTGCACGTCGGGCTGAACAGTCTGAGTCTCTATACCTGGGGCACTGAAGAGCAGAAGCAAAAGTATCTCCTTCCGCAGGCGAAGGGCCAAAAGATCGCGACGTTTGGTCTGACCGAGCCAAATGCCGGCTCGGATGTCATCGGCGCGCGTTCGACCGCTCGACGGGATGGCGACGACTGGATACTAAACGGCGAGAAGATGTGGATCTCGCTTGCCGACGTGGCAGACAATTTTCTTTTCTTTTGCTGGACCGATGCGGAAAAGCAAAAGGCACGGGACCACAGCGGCATGAGCTGCTTTATCGTCGAGCGGTCGATGCCCGGATTTTCGAGCGGGACCATCCACGGCAAGATGGGCATCAAGGCCGGGAACACCGGATATTTTTCGCTGCAGGATGTACGCGTGCCTGCGGAAAACATGCTTGGCAAGGAAGGCGAGGGTTTTAAGATCGCGATGTTTTCACTCGAGAATGGACGCTATACGGTGGCTTCCGGTGCGACTGGCGTTATTCGAGCCTCTCGCGATGCCTCGGTCGCGTATGCGAATACCCGCGAAGTTCAAGGGCAAAAGATCGCCAATTTCCAACTCGTAAAGCAAAAGATCGCCGAGATGGAGGCCGACTATGAGATGTGCCATCTGCTTTGGGTCAGGGCCGGATATCTCAAGAATGTCGGCAACTCGTCGACGCGGGCCGCGAGTCTCGCAAAATGGCAGGCGACGACGCGCTCGGAAAAGGCTGCTTCAATGGCGATCGAGGTGCACGGCGCGAACGGCTACACGAACGATTATCCGGTCGAGCGATACTTGAGGAATTGCAAAGCCGCGGTTATCTACGAAGGAACTCGCGACATTCACACGCTGATGCAGGCCGACTGGGCGCTTGGGTTGAAGAAGGAAAAGGCGGCCCGCGTTACGCTGCCGCCATATCAGGCTGAGGCGAAAGGCACCGCAAGCTAATTTTTTAAGGTGTATCTTTAGCACTGTTTTCTGTGTCTTTCTTCTGTGAATTCTGTGTTCACATCCGCGAAAAACCCAAGAAAACCACAGAATACACCGAACAAAAACCGACGCACACAGATCAACTACGATCGTTCAGGTACGCTCATTATATTAGCGGGCTGCGTTTGAGTTAGACTGCGATTTTACCGCATCGATATCGGAGCTGCCGCCGGTAAATTTCCATTTACCGTCTTCTTTCGCAAATTCGAACGGGGTCCAGTTTTTGTATGCAGCGCCGCGTATCTCGGCAACGGCCTTGTCGCCTTCGATCTTTTCGTTTCGGACCTCGAGGTTCGATCCGGATCGATAATCTGTGTTGGCCACATACGCGGCAAGATCGGTCTGCTTGTCCTGTTTCATATCTTTTTCGATGCGGCCAATAAAGTCTTTCGTAAGTGTGTCGCGCAGCGACGCATTGTCCTTATTCTTTAACGCGTCGTAATATTTCTGCACCACGGGTCCGAGAGTCGGAGCATTGTTTACCGTTTCGGCCTCAGGCTTTTTCGATGGCGACGGGATCGCGGCAACATTCGTATTTGCATTATTTGCATTGCCAGCGTTGCTTGCAGGCGAGGGACCGCCGCATGACGCCGATCCTAATATTAGTAAGGTCAAAAAAGCTAATAATATAAAATTCTCTCTCATGATTCGTTCCTCGCATTTACGGATAATTAAACTAAAAAGTATATTATCTTCGGCACCCGATGAACAAAACAGCTTTACCCGAGTATTACCGCCTGTTCCTTATAGAGCGCCTGCCCGAACCTCTCACGCCTGCAAGCGCGCATCTTCAGCTTTTTGATAATTATATTGAGAACACCCGCCTGCGCGTGCGGCTCATTCGAGAGCCGAGGCAGAGGACCTGGACCCGGATCTTGCAGCAGCAGTTGATCAACGACGCGCATGCCGGTTTGTCGAAACTTGCCGAGATGTATCTTGACGACGAAGAGTACTCGTTGTTCGAGCAGTTTGAAGGGCATGAGATCCGAAAGAACCGGTATTTTCATGAATTCGACCGCGTAGATCTCGCTTTTGACGTTTATCTCGGCGACCTTTGGGGACTGAACACGGCGCTTGTTGATTTTCAGAACGACGCCGAAATGAACTCGTTCGAGCCACCGCCGTTTGCGATCTTTGAAGTAACGAGTAACCCGTTCTTTCTCGGCAGAGATCTTGTCCGTAAAAAGTTTGACGACATTCGCGCTGAGGTCGCAAAGCTTGGCGTCGACACACCGTTGCCGAGCGAGATGCCGGACGAGTGAATCGAGCGGAAAAGTAAAAAGAAAAAAGGCAAGGCTCATGGGCCTTGCCGTTTGTTTCTATCTGTTCGAGCTACTAGTGCGTTCGCGGTGACATCGGAACGTACTGCTCGAGCGCGCCGTATATTTGCAGGTACATCTGCGTTTCGCGCGGGATAAGGCTCGTCCAGTTGCTGCCGCCGCGGTCGATGTAGCCGCCGAGCCTGGCCGGATTCGAATTATAACCCGCTGCCATCAACTGTTTTTGCGTTGCAACGCCTGAGGCCATGGCATTTGCGACCGACGAATTCGATGCGAGATCGTTCCATGTCATCTGCATGTAAAGGAGCATCGCCTCGGTCGCGTTGACGTGATTTCTCATGCCTTCAACAAAATCTGGCATCAGTCCTACATTCGAGTAACGGCCGCGGACCATCGCGTAGGTCGACGGGATCATTTGCACCATGCCACCCGCGCCGGCCGAGCTAACCGAATAACGAAATGTCTGACCTTCGTTCAACGCGTAAAGCGTGAAGACATCGCTGAAGACATTATTTACTGGCTCTTTGCGAAATCGGTCGTGATCGACATGCTCGACCGTCGCGAGCCGTTCGGCGACATCGGCGATGCCGGGCTGTATTGCAAAACCCTTTTGGCGCAGCCGGTCGCGTGCGATCTCGATGACATTGTGGACGTAAAGTTTACCGGCGCCGACAACCTCAGGCGTGACAAGCCCAGGATGGGTCGACATGTAATATGCGGTCTCGACAAATCGTCCGCCGCGCTCGACCGGGTATTGCACCATCAAGGCCAATTGAGCGACGCCGTTCGAATCAACTATCTGGATCGGCGTGTTGACGCCATTCGAGCGGATCGTCCGGACAGTGATAAATTTGCCGCCGTTCGATGTTGCCTGGTTAACGGCTCCGGTATGCAGATATGCATCCTTGTTGAGCGAAACGAAATCGATCTTTGATGTTTGGGGATTCAAAAAAGCGACACGCACCCATTGCGTCAAAAGTTTTGGGTCCTCGGAGGCGATCGTTTGCGGTTTTGACTGGAGTTCGCGTTTGGCCTCAGCGAGCTTGCTTTTTATTTCATTGAAAGACAGCGATAGGCGAGGAACATTATTCTCATCAATGTAAGGAGCAGGCGAGGCCGACGTATTGTCGACTATCTGCGGACCGGTCGGTTGCGATTCCGGCACGATACGCGGCCTGACCACCGGCGGAGCCGTTATCCTGGTCGGCGCCGGCAGGTTATTCGTCACTACGACCTTGACCGGAGTTGGCGTCGGCTCGATCCGATATGATTGAGCGTTTAGGGCAGATAACGCGCCAACGGAGACAAGTAAGGCAAGCAAAAAACTGGTCTTCATAATTCGTTGAATTGTACTTCTATGCGAAGGGTGAACCGTGTCCGGAGGAGACATCGGCCATGTTCAGATATAAGATTCGCCCATTAAACAGGACGTTGTCAACCAAAATTATCATATATACAAATTAAATTTATGGATTCTGCGATTTGATTGTTGATCGCGGGCGTTTACGATATGAGGTTACAGTTAATGGGCGGTGAAATGTGTCCGCTGCAATGCTTTTATGGCCGAACTTTTTGGAACTGACGGGATCCGCGCCCGCGCCGGCGAGTTTCCGCTCGATGAGATGACTGTCAGGGTCATCGGCGCCTCGCTGGCCCACCGTTTTTGTGAGAGGTTAGGGCGTCCGGCGCGGTTTATAACGGGACGCGACACCCGTGAATCGGGTGAATGGATCGAGCGTGACCTGCATCGAGGCGTTTGCTCAGCGGGTGGTCAAGCCGAGTCGGCGTCGGTCATCACGACGCCGGGGGTGGCCTTTCTCACCGGATGTTTCGGCTTTGATGCCGGCATCGTTATCAGCGCTTCGCACAACCCGTTTGAAGATAATGGCATCAAGGTTTTCCTTCCCAATGGACGAAAGCTGGACGAAGCGACCGAGCGGCTGATCGAGGACGATATTCGCTCAGGAAGCGATCTCGCTACGAGCGGATCAGCCGAGGTACATTTGTCTAGAGCGGAGGAGTTTCACGCCGCCTATCTCTCGCACCTTAGACAACATTTTCCCGAATTGCGGCTAGATGCTCTGAGAATAGTCGTCGATTGCGCGAATGGTGCGGCCGGCGAGTATGCAGGGAAGTTACTGGGCGGATTCGGCGCACAGGTTGAACTGCTAAACGATTCGCCGAATGGCCGCAATATAAATGAGAATTGCGGCTCGCTTCATCTCGATGCGCTGAAAAAAGCGGTGACCGTTACGGGCGCCGATATCGGGGTCGCATATGATGGCGACGCGGATAGGGCGTTATTTGTCGACGAGAAAGGGAATGTTGTTGACGGCGACGCGACGCTGTGGGTACTTGCACGTAGGCTACACGACGAAGGCTTGCTTTCCGGTTCAAAAGTCGTCGCGACGGTGATGAGCAACATTGGTCTCGAGACCGCTTTGCAGTCCCGCGGCATTTCGCTCATTCGGACAGCGGTCGGCGACAAGTATGTATTGGAAGGCTTGCTGAAAAGCGGTGCCGCGATCGGCGGCGAACAGTCGGGCCATATCATTTTCCCGCGCAAGAGCCTGGTCGGCGACGGGATGATGACGACATTGTTTCTGGTCGATGCGCTGATCGCTAAGGGGCGCAGTTTATCGGCGGCTGTCGAGGGATTCGTGCGCTTCCCGCAGATCCTGATCAATGTTCGTGTCAACGAGAAACGCCCGTTCGGCGAGGTCCCCGGCATAGCGGCAGCGGCTAAACGGGTCGACGAGGTGCTTGCCGGTACGGGACGTCTGCTGCTGCGGTATTCCGGCACCGAAAATCTCGCTCGAGTTATGATCGAAGGCCGCGATCAGGGCGAGATCGAGGAACTTGCGAACGGTTTGGCATATGTTATCCGGACCGAACTCGGCAGTTCTAATTAGAATGCGGTCGCGAGTGACCATGTGTGCTAAATGGTCAAAATAAGTCTTGCCCGCATTGATGAGCGGCGGTATAGTATCTCCATCGAGGCGTTGAGCTTTTAGCTCCGCTTCTCGCGGCCGCTGGGGTGAGGACGGTTGCCGCAAATTGGCAGGCGCGGCGCACTTCCACGTTGCTTCGCCTGCACACTTTCTGACGGGCAGGTACTGAAGGTAGCTGCCTATTTCATTTTTATGACGACACGCCGGATAGAGATCAAACACAGAGCGGTACCGGGGGCATATTCCGTTCGTGTTGCGGCTTCGTCGCTTGATCGATGCGGTGAATGGGCCGCCGAG
>DASXPW010000116.1:0-3865 GCA_036493385.1 Pyrinomonadaceae bacterium | reverse complement strand
CCGATGACCGCTTCCCAACCCTCTTTCATAAATCAAAAAACGCGGACCATCTGATGATAATCCGCGCCATCTACAAACTCAAAAATGATCGCGAGCTAATGCCTGCGGCCACCCACGCGAAATGCAGGCTGCGGACGTGTGGTCCGCGGCTGATCAAGGGGTGCCGGCCACACCATCCCACCCGCAGCATAAGCGCCGCGACCAAAGCCACCTGGAAAAACTCGTCCGCGAAATCGTCGGTCAAATCGTCCGTTCCTAATAAAGCCGCTGCCATATCCCCAAATAACTCCGCCGTCCTGAGAATAGACTGGATAGGCATTCTGATACTGCATCTGCTCGGCCTGAAGCTGTTGTGCACTGGCTTCGAGCGCTAAGCGCCGCTTCTCGAGATCAGCGGCCGTTATTTGATTTGCGAGGTCGATTGTAGCTTTGACCCTTTCCTCGTTTCGAGCTTTGAGATCCTCAGGCGACAACAAGCCCTTTGCCGCGTATGTCTCGCGATATTCACGGTCGGCCGCCTGCCGGTCCTGTGCATACCGTTCAAGGTCGGCATTTGTCACGACCCGCCCGGCAACTTGCGACCACGCCACCGTTGCAAATGAAAAGAAAACGCAAAAAACTACAGCGATCTTTTTCATAAAAAACTCCTGTTTAGAACAGTGTATCACAGTACCGAACCAGCGTTCCAGAGATCGTGTGTGATACAGTGTTGCATTTGTGGTACGTACCACAATTCTTAAGGTTCTTTAGATACACCAATTAAGGTTCCGTCGTGTCCGGCGTTCCAATGTTTTATCCGTTCAAAAGCGTTTCAATTGTCTCCCTTGTTTCTGATATTTCAGGTGTTTCATATATTATTGGGCTAGTGAAACACCGACCTAAAATCCGAAACTAAACCCCGCTCTGGCGTTCCTCCCGGGCGTTCGAAAGCCGTTTTCAAAGTATCGATCATCGAACAGGTTTTCGATCGTCCCGAAAACGCGTAAGTTCAGCCTGTCCTGTTTCCAACCGAAGTTGTAACCAGCCGTCAGATCGCCGCGACGATTTCCCCGAAATCGAAATACATAAGTATTGAAGCTCGCGTTGCTGAAAACGGGAGCGAGATAATCGGACGTCCCCAGAAAATCGAAATTGACCCAAAAGCGTCGTATACGCTGCGTAGCGACAAGAGTGAATTGATGCTTAGGGATCGCTAGCGATTCGATCACGCCGCTACCCGCCACCTGAGGATCGCGTTGCAGGCTGCTGGTAAACGTATAGGAAGCAAAAATGTCTGTTGATCGCCTGGGTTTGAGCGTGCTGCTGAATTCAGCGCCGCGGGCGATGCCGCCTTTCTGATTTTCGTATCCGCCAAATGGCCTATCGGTCGAGCCAACGGGCGGCGCGACGTTTCCAAAGTTAATGATATTCGTCAGGTCGGTGTAAAAATATATCGCGGTCAGATGCAGTTTGCCCTTTAAGACATCCTGCTCGATGCCCGCGTCGGCGGCGATCGATTTTTCGGGCCTCAGGCCGGGATCGCCGAGCGCGACAAACTGATTTGGTACCGAGAAATTATCAAAAAAAGTTCCGAACCTTTCGAAAAGCGACGGCACGCGATAACCGTTCCCGACGTGTGCGCGAAGCTTAGTGCCGGTTTGGCGGAAGAAGTACGACGCCGCTCCGTCAAACGTAACCGCGGTCGGCGGGTTACTCAGGATCACATCTGAATAAGGCGCATTGGTCAGGCTAAATCGCGGCTGCGCAAGATTGAAGAACTGCGCACGGACGCCGCCGGCAAGCTGCAAACGGCCTTGCAGAAGGCTTACAAGGTCCTGCGCATACAAGGTGTGACTCGATTGAGCAGCACGGATCGCAAAATTTCCCAACGCATCCGGCGTGGATCCCTCGTTGCCAAATCGCTCGTATTCAAACTCGTACCCCGCCGTGACCTCATTGATCGAATTTGGCGTCCATGTGAAATGCCCATTCGCGGTGTGGATCTGGCCGTCAAAGATGCTCGTTGACGCACTTTGAAAACCAATACCAAGCGGACCTGTGTCGTTGCGACGCCGCGTCGTCAGACCAGAATAGTAGCCGTTAAAAACCAGTCGGGGATTGATGATCTGTGATGCAATCAATTGCCCGTCAAAGAAGCGCGACTTTTGCGTATCGTCCGGGTCGTCGACATCGGGGATGAACGTGACGCCTTCGCGGGCGTCGATGATACCAAAATTGCTCAGCGGGACATTCGCAGTCGTATCGGGATTGGAGTTTAGCCGTACAAACGCATCGGAAAAGAAAAAGCGGCCGGACAAGTTGGTCTTGCTTGTCGGTCGAAACTCGATACGGCTTTGCAGGTTCGTATTGTTTGCATTGTCGTCGCCGTCGATCCCTTTCGTATAAGCGGTCCGCGAAACGCCGACGTTAAAGCCAAATTTACCGTCGTGTGTGCCGTCAGAGATGTTGCCGCGAACTCTGCCGAGCCCGAGGCCACCGGCGGCTCCCGAAAACTGTCCGTGCCAGCCTCTCTGCGGCTCGGGAGTTTGAAAATCCACAACGCCGCCGATCGCGTTCGTGCCGTAAAGCGACGAGCCCGATCCTCGCAGCACCTCGACCTTGCTGACGCTTGTCAGAGTAAAATCGCTCAAAAACGGAGACGCGTCACCCGTGATCGCCGTCGGGTCGCGAAAGCGGACGCCATCGATCAAAACCGCCGTGTCCTGATTTCTAAGACCGCGCGTTTTAATGTTGGCTGTTTTGCCGAATCCGCCAAGCTGCTGCACGCGAAATCCGGGTATCGACCGCAGCGAATCGACCAGAGAGAAGTCCGCCCGCTCACGCATTTCCTGGCCGTCTATGATGTCGACGGTTTTCGAGACTTGTTCGATCGGCTGCGAACTTCCAGCCGAAACAGTCACGTTCTCCTTGAGCGGCGGAATATCGTAGAGCCGCGACATGAACACTCCGAGACTAAAGTCCAGCGTAATCTTCGAGTTTCCGCTAACGTGAAGTTCTTTTTCTTCCTTTATAGTCGTTACGCCGGGGGGTTGTTCATACTCGACTTCAATCTTGTAATCGCCAGGGGTTATTCCATCAAACTGATAAAATCCATTGTCGTCGGAGAAGATCCGCCGAATCTCGCGTCCATCTTGACTAAGGACGACGGCCGCCTTTACCGGCGTGTTGCTCAAGCCGGCCACAATCTTACCTGAAACCGTTGACACCTGTTGTGCGATGATGCCCGAAAATAAAAAGCCAAATACTGCGACTATTCGAAGTAATTTCATAATCTCTCCGCTTCTGCCCACACGCAGAATGGTTCTGGTCCCGACGAATGATGCAAAGTTCCCGACTGTAACGGTTGCGTGGGCAGCGCCGGATTCGCACCGGACTTCCTTTGCGTCATTTGCCAACAAAGTTCAGGGTGCGAGCTTTAGCTCGTAGCACCGAACCTAGAAACAAGCTAAAGCTTGAACTCAAAACTCAATATAATGTCGTAACTCGAACGCCACGACTAACCGGATTTTCATCCAGTAAGACATTGACCCCGAAAATCGTTCCAATATTTTCAACGGTCAGAACTTCACCTGGCGGCCCGGCGGCAAACAACCGACCGCCGCTCAGAAGCAGCACGCGATCGGCAAACTCGGCGGCGAGATTGAGATCGTGCGTGATCACAACGGCCGATGCGCCATGCTCGCGACAACGTTCACGAACAAGCCGAAACATCAGGGCTTGATGCGCAAGGTCGAGATTTGCAGTCGGCTCGTCTAGCAGCAGAACGCTTGCTCCGGTCCCCAGCGCGCGAGCGAGCACGACACGCTGACGCTCGCCGCCCGAAAGCTCGTTCATATATCGGCCTGCAAATCTGGTGAGGTCACAT
>DASXPW010000115.1:0-4672 GCA_036493385.1 Pyrinomonadaceae bacterium | reverse complement strand
AGCGCTTTTTCCTATTTGCTGGCGGTTGCGGTAACCCGAAAAGTGGATGACGCTGTCTGATCTGCAAAATGCCCTGCACAAACGTCAGACAGGCGCCGCAGGTGCCTGTCTTTCTTTTAGATCGACGAGATGTCTGACGCTTCGTAGGCTCAACCGCGTTATACTGGAGAAATAAGACACGCAATAGGCGGTGAACCGGAAATGAATTTCTATTTTCTGCTCTTTTCGCTCTTTTTCCCAAGGATAGTGATGGTCGTCTTCATCCTCCTTTATCCTGGGATGTATCCGGCCAATGACCTGCCGCAGTGGGCCGACATTGTCCTAGGAGTTTTTCTCCCGAGGGTATTGATTCTGATCTACATTTACGAAAATCTTGGGTATAACAACATCTGGTTCGTTGCCCATCTGGTCGTAATGATCCTGGCATATTTCGGCGGCGGTCGCGAGACTGTGCGTCGTCGGCGCGTCAGGTACGTCGAGGAGGCGTAGCTAATAGACATGGCTGCTGTGCAACATTTCGAGAATGTTGTAGCTCGCCACGATCTCAAACCGCGTCCGAGGTGTCGTCGGTGTTAGTAAGGGGCCGACCGCACGGATGATCACAGGGCTAACGGTAATCTCACGTGTAAGCTTGTACGCACCGATCAGATATAAACGCTCGCCCCGAGGAAATCGGTCAGAGTTGATCATAACGTGACTGATCTTTGTCAGGCCGCCCGTCAGTGAAAATTTCTGCGTCACTTTCTTCTCACCCGATAGCGCAAATCCATAACCCGCTTGTGGGTCGATCCGTTCGTAATCTTCGTAAATAAGACTGTCTAAAATGCGCGTCTCAGGCAGCTTTACCCGAACAGCCTGCCGCAGGGTATCGACGCCCGAATCGAATGTGTAATCGGCCGAGAACCCGACGCGTTTACTGATCTGTTTGCGAACAAGAAGCTGGTGATAATTTGACCGGTCGAGATGTTTCAGTCGCCTGAAAGCGCTAGGATGCGTCGCGTCACCAAGGAACGCGTTCGTCACAGATATCTCATCGAAGTAAACGCTTTTAGGCGCCCGAACAACAACACGTTCGCCCGTTATGTAGGTGTCGTTGTCGTATCCGGTTATCTCTGTGCCTTCGCCGTTGTTGACGCCGATGCCGCCAACCTGTACCTCGAACGTCTTTACCGGCTTTGCATCGAAATAGAGCTGTTTCGGAAACAAATTCGTCTGCATTTCGCCCGTGCCCCAGCCGGTGTTGTTCCATCCGCCGGTCAAGCTATTGCCGCTCGCGAGCGACGCAACAACGCTGTAGCGGCCCTCTTGGTCGAACTTAAACCGGCCGTGTAGCAACAACTGCCATTGCTGCTGGTTGGAATTTGTCCGGCCATTTGCATTTTCGATAAAGCGATAGCGCGTCGAGATCGAAAAAGTATCGATATCGATCCAGCGATGTGCCTCAGGATTGGGCGTCGTCGTCGAAGACGGAGATTGGGACAACTTGGTCGCAGGAAAGATACAGAAAACAATGACTATGAAGATGATTCTACCGATCATTCGGGGGTGCTGCCGTTTGGAGCATATGGTACAGAATTAACATATGTTACGCGAGTTGGTCATCTTCAATCACTAGCTTGTCAGCCGGCGGTAAATATTTGGCATTCGCTCCGGTAAGCTGAGGACGTCGTCGATGATCGTGTAGCCCACGTCGCCGTATAGGTCGCGCAGCTCGCCTTCCGATTCGCGATCGATAGTTATGCAAAACGGCGTAACACCCGACATTTTGGCCTCGGTCAGCGCCTCGCGGACATCTTCGCGCGCGTAACGCGCGTCGCCATAATCATGATCGTATGGCCGCCCGTCCGTGAGAACGATGAGCAGCTTGGTCCGGGCATCCTGCTTTAAGAGCCTGGCTGACGCATGTCGAACGGCAGCGCCAAGGCGCGTGTTGTTTTGAAACGTGATACCGCCAATGCGGCGTTCTATAACTTCCGAATATTTCTCGTCGAAATCTTTGACGACATAGAATTTCACATTGCGTCGTCCCTCGCTCGTAAATCCGTTTATCGAGTAGACATCACCGACGGCTTCCAACGCTTCACTCATCAGTACGAGTCCCTCTTTTTCGATCTCGATTATCCGCCGACCGGGATGCGTGTACGGCTGCAGAGGATTTCGGGTGATGGTTCGCGCCGTCGACGACGATTGATCGAGCAGGATAGAAACTGCGACATCGCGCTGCTTCCTTAGCCGTTTTGTATAGATATTTTCCGCCTGGCGGCCATCGGCCTTGCGGTCGATGACGAAATCGACGACGGCGTTCAGATCGTAGTCTTCGCCATCAAGCTCACGATTGACGCGTGTCAGATTTTCCGGCTTCATCAACTGAAATTGATGTCGGATCGACGAGATCACGCCGCGATAGCGCGACCTCGCAAGCTCCACAAAATTTCGGTCGCCATGTTTTACTTTTTTCTCGATCACGCGGCTCCAGCCAACGCGATAGTCACTCAATTCGCGGTCCCACTCATCATACGAAAAGGCCTCATCTCCGGCCTCAAGCGCCTGTTCAGGCAGCTCCGCCTGACTCCATACCTCCGACCCGTTGAGGTCGTCCGGCTCGCCTTCGTCGTCGAGGCTGTTCCACGCATTAAAGAGATCGCTGATGTCCTGCGCATCTTTTGGCCGCTCACGTTTAACTTGGTCTTCAGTGACGGCCTCAGCGCTGTCTTTGTCCTCGTAGGCGTAATCGCCCTTTTCTTCCTGCTCGTCGGACTCGGCCTCTTGCGACTGCTCGGGCGTGATGTTTTGAAACAGTGTGTAGACGCGGCTCGTCGCCATTATCGAATCGGCGACGCTCGCTTTCTCTATCGCAAGATATGATTCGATCACGGATTCGATCTCGGAAACTACCTGCCCGTAAAATCGTCGAGCATCGTCGGTCGCGCCGCCGCACAGCGTTATCTGAAACAGCAGCTCGAACGGGACCTGGTGTGCCGGGACGTCGAAAATATAAGGCCTGTGCTCGCGCAAGAATTCTTTCATCAGGTCGAGGTCCCTCCGAAGGCCTCGGTAAACGACGCGCAGTCGATTATCGATGCGCGCGTTTTCCATCGTAGTGAATATCTTTCGCGCAAGCCGCGATTCGGGAAAGACATTTAGGACTGCACGGTAATCGGAGCCTCTCGGTAGTTTTTTCTCCTTTGGCGGTTCTGTGTCGAATGTTCGGTCGCCCTTTTGCAAGTCTTCGATATAACCTCCCAACGAGAACGCATCGAGCTGTTCAGCGGTCGCTTCGTAAAGCTGCGATAACGATGCGAACGCCGCTTTCAACCCTCGCGTGTCTTGCTCAAAGGTCCCGAACTCGATCTGGCCTGCCCCATAGGCGGCGAGTACCTTATAGAGGCGAAAATCCATTTCATCGTCGTCAAACTCGGCGATCGACGCAGGTAGGTAGATCGTCTTCCCGTCGCCGATCCGCGACTGTTGCGGCATTGCCGACAATTGCGATACCTCGACCTCCCGGCCCGTGAGACCTTCGATGTAGACCCGCAAAATATTCTGAACGCTCTCAAGCGTCAGACCGAGTCTCGAGCGATGAAGCCGCTCGTTCGACCCGCGAGTTTCGAGTGCGAAATAACTTCGGCGCGATTTCAGGGAGCCGTTCGTGGTCTCTTCGATGCCGCGCAATATCCATTCTTCAAACTGATCGAGCGAAACCTTTTCGAGCGCGTCGGGGCTTGCGCGAAATGCCGCCAAAACACTTTCGGCGTCCTTATCGGCGAGCCTGGCGATCAATGACAGGATGCGGGCGATCGATTCTCCGGTGACGGCGCGCTTGCTTGTACCAGGTCGCGAGCTAGAGAGTCTGCCAAAAACCGCCGGCGAGGAACGAAGAAAGGCAATGAGCACAGCATTTCCGTGAGCTGCGATCTGCCGGGCCAACGACTGCCACTCGTCGAAAGCAGCAGGTGCCATTCGCAAAACCGATGCGCCGGATTCGACCAGGTGAATCGTGACGCTGCCGCCAAACTCAAGAAAACTCTCCGCGGTCTCAAAGAGTTTGATCACCTGTGATGTCTCGCTACCAGCGAGTGCTTGCGGCAGTATGGTCCAGAGATCTGCGGTCATTCCGCCCGTTCGATGAGCAAATTGAAAGGCAAGTGCGGCAATGGCTTCGGTGACAGACCGTTGGTCCCTGCCGAATTTCGCCAGGGCTTCAGCAATTGGGGTCGTCCGCTGCAGCAGGTCGGCGCTGTGCTTGGCCGAGCGAGCGGCTATCTCGGCGGCCAGGCGGAAAACTTCTGTTGTGAACCAGTCATCATCGATCTGCGTGACAAGTTTCGGCACGAGATCAAAAGTCTCGAGGGCGATCGAACTCGACAAAACCAACTGGCGCTTACAGATCTCGAAAACATACGGTCGCGCCTCTGGCGGCACCGTGCGAAGTCGGTCAGCACCATCGCGAAAAAACCCGGCCCCGAGATGGACGCTTCCCATCGTTAAACGGCGTCCGATCTCGCCCCAGCTTCTTAGATCATCTGCCGAAAGGATCGCCGCTGCGGCTGGAATAGCCGCTACAAATTCACGGCTGACCCGCAAACTGACGCCCGCCAAACCGGCGCTCACCTCCAGCGCGGCGCGGCGTTTGTCGGCGGACAGCCTGCTTAACCGGGAAGCAAAATCTGTT
>DASXPW010000114.1:0-6911 GCA_036493385.1 Pyrinomonadaceae bacterium | reverse complement strand
CCTTGACGGTGTTGCTGCCGTCGTTGCGAACATTTGCTGAGTAAATGAAGCCCGGTGTGTCTCTCGCCTTCGGTGCATTGGCTTCCTGTTCATTTTTCTCGATCATTGCGCGTCGGCCATCCGGGGTTTGGTCGCTTGGGTTGTCGGGATGATCGGTGCGGAGCTCGCGGGCTTTCCGAGGGCCGAGAGTGTCGTCGATTATTACTTCCCGGGCCGGACCCGTTTCACCAGGCTCGACACTTTTTGCTTTTTGCACGGACGGCTGCCAGTTTGACCTGATGACCGGCAGCGGATCTTGCGAAAAGCACAACGGTGCGAGCGCAAGAACCGGTATTAATATGCAAAGCGCGCGGTTCATATCGATGCTTGAATTATACAACGTGGTATTGACCGACACGTGAGGTTTTGAAGCCTACTTTAACGCTTCGCCAAAATACAACGTGTGGCCCTGGTCGTCGCGGATGACGAATTCGCGTGTGCTCCACGGCGTCTCCTCGACAGCTTTATCCAGCGGCACGCCTCGCTGCTTCAACTGGGCCGCGAGACCCGTTACGCCGTCGGTTTCGAAATACAAGTGAAAATGCTCCCCGTCGTCGACAAAACGTATCGACGGGTCTTTCTCGTCGACGAGCTTCAGATGAAAAAACTGATCGCCCGCGCGAATACCGGCGTAAAAATCTTCGTACTGAAATTCGACGATAAATCCAAGCTTCTCAGTGTAGAATCGAATGGATCCTGCCAGGTCGGTTGTGCGTAGCTGTGGAATAACGCGTTTGATGGTCATGCTTTTTTGGTCTGCGGTTCGGGCTATTCGCCTGCCTCGAAGCGCCGTTTCATATCAAAATATGCAGTTTCGATGAGATGCGTCAGAGCCTTTGTGTCGAGGTTATGCTGCGCCGAGTGTTTTACATGCCGCATGCATTTGCCACTGTCTTCCATCAAGCCGTCTGGATCGGGAAGCTCGGCGCCGCGAAAGAATCCGACATTCAGCGCTTGATTGCTTTAGAGAATAGGAACAGTTTGCTTATGTTATCGAACAAGATCTCTCGCCGCGAATATGTTCACGATCGAGGGCGGCCAAAGAAAATAAGATAGTCATCGACATCCTTTATCTCAAATCCCCGTAGGCCATCGTGCGTGTCTTCTAGCGACTCATAAAATTCGACATTGCGGGTAGAGAATTCAGCGGCCATAGCATCGGGATCCGGCACATAAATATAAGCGTCCCAACGCATGTTCCCTTTTCCGATATCTTGAGTATGATTCGGCATGGGCTCGATGCCGACGTCTTTGAACATGATCATCGCTTGGCCTCGTTGTACGATGCCGAAGAAAATATCGTTCGGTTCCGGTCCCTGATACGTGATATCGAAGCCGAGCTTGTCGTGATAAAACGTTAGCGTTGCCGACACGTTTCGGACAATGAAGCATGGCGACGCACCGCCGATCTCAGGTTGTTCATGCGAGTTCCTGATGCTCATACTGTCCAGAGGAAAACCACGAAATGCCTCGTAAGGAATCCGCCACCACCCACGCGCAGGCAGTTAATATTATCGATACGACGACCTCGCCCCATTGGAATGCATTGGGATGGCCCGTCAAGACAATAGGTACCCACACAACTAGCGTGAGCAGTCCGATCTGAAAGGTGACAAGCGTTGTGGCTAACCGCGCCAGAACCCCCGAAAAGATCGCTACGCCGGCCGCGATGAAAGCCGCGCCTGTGAAATAAGCCCAAAAAACCGGCCATTGCATCCACGCAGGCACAAGCGGCGCGGTCGCCTCGAGATAAAGGAAATGTGCCAAACCGATCGGTATCAGGCCAACTCCGAAAAGCATCCGTGCAACTAGCAAGCCTCTGCTGTTGACTAGAAATCGCAAGTGCCGTTTGTCCCAATCGTTGGCAAGCGACACATAGATGACCCACGCACTCGACGTGATCATCGCAGTAGAGCATGCCGACCACCAATGGTCCACGCCGATGGAAACAGCCATCCACGGCAATCGTAAAAGCAGCAGCCAAGCCAAGAGCCAGAAGAAAAGTACGCGTGCGGCCAGACTGGCCGTGCGTCGCCACAACAAGCCTGCGCCGACAGCAATGCATACAAATGCGCAAACATAGACGAGGGCTTGCCGCGCTGGCATCGACTCCGGAACCGGCTGCCAGCCAGAAGCAAAATCACCTTTTATCAGGCCGAATATTCCCCAACCGATCAGAACGACAGCAAAGATCGCGTGGCTTAGATTTACGCGACCAATTACTCGTGCGTTAGAAGTATTTCCATCGAAATTTTCTGCTTGATCCATACTCGGTTCGGCTGCGTCGAGTGACTCTCCGCACAAATTAGGCCGTCGATATGTTGCTGACCCGGAAGTTTAGCACAGCGGCACTGTCTGGATGTGCCGAAGGGCTGATCTTTTCGTCCGGTCAAAAAAGACTTGCGTAGCCAAATGACTTCATGTATATTTGTAGTTAAATAGCTACACAATGAATTTAAGACGAGATGTTTTCCAGGCAATAGCGGATCCGACACGGCGGGCGATACTTGTGCTGGTCGCTTCACAGTCGATGACCGCCGGAGCGATCGCGGGAAATTTCGACACCGCGCGGCCGACAGTCTCAAAGCATTTGCAGATCCTTACCGAATGCGAATTGCTTGAGCAGGAACAAAACGGTCGAGAGATCAGGTATTATCTCAACCCAAAAAAAATGAAAGAAGTCGCCGACTTTATCGAGCCGTTTCGCAAAATGTGGGACGACAGGTTCAATAAACTGGAAGCTGTGATGAAAAAGTACCGATCAAAGAAATAGTATGTCCGTAGCCCGCGTAAATAAGGGCTCAACCGAAAACCATGGAGCGAAAAACCAAAGTTAACGCCGAGGACGGCAAACAGGAAATACAGATCACGCGCGACTTTGACCTGCCGCTGGAGCTGCTTTTTCGCGCGTACGAAGAGGCCGCGATCGTGGAGGTGTGGATGGGCACCAGGGTGCTAAAGCTCGAAAACAAACCGCATGGCGGTTACCAATTTGAAACATCCGATGCGCAAGGGAACGTCGTTTTCAAAGCCAACGGGACGATCCATGAGTTTGTGCCGAACCAAAAGATCACGCGCACATTCGAAATGGAAAACGCGCCGTTCGGCGTCCAGCTCGAGTTTCTGGAGTTTCAGAAACTAACCGACGACACCAGTCGTTTGAACATGCAATCCGTATTTAGATCAGTCGCGCTCAGAGACCAATTGCTAAAGATGCCGTTTGCTCAAGGCATCAATATGGCGCATAACCGACTGCAGGACATCGCCAGCAAATTGAGATAAGGGGAAAATATGATCACTGTCCTTACCCAGCGTTCTATCTTTCGCTGGGTCCACATTATTCTTGCCGTCCCGATCGTGGGATATGTTTACAGCCCATTTGAAAACCTGCCAGACTACGCACCGGTGGTTCGATATATCGCCATTCCTGCTATGATCGGCACCGGACTTTTGATGTGGAAAGGGCATTTGCTTAGACGACTATATTCTCGAAGATCGACTGAGGAAAATGCTTAGTACGCTTCGCCAAACATCGATGCTATTTGATCTGCAGATCGAACGGCATCAGCAGCATTGCGTCGCCATCGCTCATGCGGTTGAACATCTGCGAATAGCGGATCGCCCTGAGCGTTTCTTTCGGCAAATTTTTTGCGAGTGCAGCCTCGGCCTGCTGCTCTCGGGCGTCGGCCGAATCGTCGTCACTGCTGCCAAACCAAGTCTCAAAAAATGGCCGCGGAGCCGGCAAAACGACGCGACGAACTTCTTTGTCAGCGGGCAAATTAGCAAGCTGCTTGGCGATCTCGATGGCCTTTTCGAGACCGCCGAATTCGTCGATAAGGCCGTTCGATTTGGCCTGCGTGCCGGTCCAGACGCGGCCTTCACCGATAGCGTCGACCTCCTGGCTGGTTTTATTGCGGCCTTTGGCGACCTTTGCGACAAAACCGTCCATGTAGATATGGTACGCGCCGGCTTTCATCTTTTCCTTCTCGGCGTCGGTCCAGTGTTCGGTTTCTTTGAACAGTCCGGCGTTTTTGCCTTTCGTGATGTATTCGTTTGAGATGCCGAGCCAATCATAGAATCCGCGCAGAACCGGCTTGCCTAAAAACAATCCGATCGAGCCCGTTACAGTCGACGGTTCGGCGACGATCTTGTTCGCATTGCATGAGATGTAGTAGCCACCGGACGCGGCGACGTCGGCCATCGAAACGACGACGGGTTTCTTCGCTTTGGCATCTTCGATCGCCTTCCACATCAGGTCCGAGGCAAGGGCTGATCCGCCGGGACTATCGACGCGGAGGACGATCGCCTTGATCGACTTGTCGGCCGCGGCATCGTTCACCGCTTTGACGATCGTGTCGGAACCGACCATCGCGCCGCCGAGCGGGCTGTTACTCGAATGGCCGGTGTTGATCGCACCCGAGGCATAAATGACCGCGATGCGTTCGCCTTTGTTCAGGCCGAGCGAATCGGACGGGATCTCGCGATACTGCGAGCCACTTATTGTCCGAAGCTCGTCGTCCTGTTTGTAGCCGAGACGACTCTTCAGCTCGTCGTAAACCTGATCGCGGTATGATGCGCCGTCAATCAGACCGAGTTCCTTTGCCTTGTCGGCGTCGTAAGGAGCGTTGTCAATGATGCCGTCGATGTCGGTGAGCTGTTTTTTGCGCGATTCGGCAATGGCGTTTTCCATGCGACCGTAATATTCGTTGATCAGATCGCTGATGACCTCGCGCTGGCCATCGCCCATTTTGGTTTTGGTGTATTGGTCTGGAGCGTTCTTGTACTTTTCGCCGAACTGGATCACGTCGGCTTGAATGCCGAGTTTGTCGAGCGAGCCTTTGTAGAACATCGCTTCTGCCGCGAATCCGTTTATATATAGATCGCCCGGCGGCGGGATAAAGATCTTGTCCGCCGAGGTCGCTATATAGTAGTCGCGATTCATGCCGATCTCCATATAGGCATAGGCCGGCTTGCCCGAGGTTTTGAAATCCTTGACCGCGTCGCGAAGCTCATCTGCCTTTGCCCAGCCGATGTCGGGCATGTCGATGTCGAGCATAACGGCTCCGATGCGGTTGTCGATCTTCGCCTTTCGCAGCTGAGTTACGAGACTCGTAAAAGACATCTCCTGTTGAATGCCAAAGGCGCGGGCGATAGGCTCATCCGGCACGTAGTCGGGCAACGCGCCTGAGACCTTGAGGACCAGAACACTGTTGCTCTCGACGGCCGGGCGGCCCATGCGTTCAACGATCAGCGCGAATGCGACGATGCCGACAATGGCCAGCACGATAAGCAAACCGCCGACGATAAGGAGGACCTTAGATGTTCTTGAAATAGCCATTATTTATCTCGCAAAATGTGGTTAAACGGTTGAGTCTTAATTCGGGTGCTATCAAAGATAGTAATACGCGTGCAAGCCGAAAAGGTTTGGTTTTCGCTCAGAAAAGCGAACCTTGTAGTTGATATTCGCCTGCCTGAGAAACGGGGAGATCGAGCAAGCGCTGAAGCTTAGCGACGGTCTCTGGCGCAAAGCCCTCAAAATAGTTGTCGATGTAAACGTAAATGTCCCGAGCCGGAAGGCCGCGGATCATATCGCCCCATTTTTCAAGAACGTCGTCGCGGTGCCGGTAGATTTGGTCGAATCGTTCCAGATCGCGCTCGCCCATGATCCTGATATAGGCGAAATCCGCGGTGAGCCCTGCAGCCGCCTCAAACATCAACTCACGCGGCAGCCACGGCCCCTCGACAAGGCCGAGGGTAACGCCATTTCTTTCGAGCTCTTCAAATGTCCAATCGATGAACCATTCACGGTTTCTAAACTCGACGGCGAAGCGGACGTCTTTGGGAAGCGCGGCGAGCAACGCGCGCAGGCGGCGGCCGTTTTCCTTGCTGCCCTCAAAGCTGGGTGGAAGCTGGATCAACAATATGCCGAGTTTGGTTTTTAAGAGACGCGTACGAGCGACAAATTCAAGAGCAACAGGGATCGATTCCGGTGACAGCGGACGATCATGCGTGACCTCGCGCGGAAACTTGAGGCTGAATATGAAATCATCAGGCGTTTCGTCGTGCCATTTTTCAAAGGTTGTCGCCGGCGGGATGGCATAGAGCGTGGAATCGACCTCGATCGTACCGAAAACCTTGGAATAGAACGCGAGCATCTCGCTGCGTTTAGTTCCCGCGGGATAGAAGATCAATTTGCCGCCGGCGGGCGTGACCCAGTCGTCATAGCCCCAGCTCTGGCAGCCGACACGGATTTTTTTGGCTGCGGCATCCTCGACGGTCATTTGATTCATCATACAAAACACGACGCGGGTCGGAAACTAACATTCATTTCGGTTTCAGTAATTTACGGCTTATAATCGCAAATTTAAACAGGCCACTAGCTCCCCTCCTGTCAGAGGAGGGAAAGGCGCCGCCTTGGTAGTTGAGGTGGCGGGAGCCGCAAGGCCGAAGCCTATGGCAAGAAAAGGATCAGTACTGGTCTGCGATGACGAAGAGATCATGCGCGACGTTCTCGAGACGATACTCTCGGGCGCGAGCTATAAGGTCGAGCTCGCGCGTACCGGTGAAGAGGCGGTCGAATGTTACTCGCAGCGTCCGTTCGATGTTGTTTTGATGGATGTGTCGATGCCCGGCATCGGCGGCCTGACCGCTCTTGAACAGCTAATCTCGCTTGACGCCGAGGCGGTCGTTTTAATGATCACGGCTTACGCGACCTTCGATACGGCGATCTCCGCCTGGGAAAAGGGGGCCGCGGGTGTCATCCGCAAGCCATTTCAGAATGAGCAGATCCTTAGCCTGGTCGCACGTGGCATTCGCGGCCGCAGAAAAGAGGAAGAGCGGCAAAATCTTCGTCAGGCGATGGTCAAGGCCGT
>DASXPW010000113.1:0-4662 GCA_036493385.1 Pyrinomonadaceae bacterium | reverse complement strand
GATGATGTCGCCCGGAACGAATTATTTCGGCAACATGCCGACCGAGCCGGCCGTTGCAAAGTATGGCGCCAGACCGCTTTTCATGACCGCCGCCGAGGACGATCCAGACTCATTTAACTCGGTCACAAAATTAAATGATGCTACCGGTGAACCGCGCCGCGCCGTCGTTGTTACAGTTCCAAAAGGCGGACACGGCACCGCCCTCTTGAGCGTTGACGGGGTGCGGAAACCATTGAAAACATTTTGCGAAGAGCGGCTTGGCGGCATCGCTCCAAAATCATAAGGGAATGTCAGAATTAAACGAGCTTTATCAGGAAACGATCCTCGAACATAACAAGAATCCGCGCAACTTTCGCGAGATCGAGGACGCGGGGAAAAAAGCGTTAGGCAATAACCCGCTGTGCGGCGATGTCCTTCAGGTCTTTGTCGCGATGGACGGCGACACGATCAGCGATGTTGCTTTTAAAGGCTCCGGCTGCGCCATCTCAAAGGCATCGGCGTCGATGATGACGCAGGCAGTGAAAGGGCGAACGAGCGAAGAGGTCGGCGAGCTGTTTGACGAATTCACAAAAATGGTCCGCGGTGAAATGGACGAGGAAAGCGAGGAAAATCGTCTCGGCCGGCTCAGAGTATTTGCCGGCGTACGCGAGTTTCCAGCGCGCGTAAAATGCGCCAGTCTCTCGTGGCACACCCTCAACGCTGCGCTGCATGGCGATGAAAGCGTTTCGACGGAATAGATATTTAACTTAGCACCTTTGCGTCTTTGCGGGACAACGCATTATATTTCCCGCACGGGCGCAAAGCACGCAAAGCTAAACCCATCTGCAGAAAACCAATAACCAGAAGCTTTCTCTCATTTTTGATGGTGATTTCCGCCCGTGGGTCGCCATTGCCCTGATCGTCACCGCTGCCGTTGTCGTCCTTAATATCGAGGGGCGACGATGGTGGTGCCCAGCGGGCGATCTTTCGCCGTGGTCATGGGATATCTGGTCGCAGCATAACTCGCAGCACCTCGTCGATCCGTATTCGTTCACGCACATTCTGCACGGTGTTTTGGAGTTTTGGATCCTGGGTTTGCTGTTTCCGCGGATGCGGATTGCCTGGCGATTGTTTCTCGCGGTGCTCGTCGAAAGCAGTTGGGAAATGGCGGAAAACTCGAGCTATGTCATCGAGCGGTATCGTGAAGAGACCGTCTCGCTCGACTACTTTGGCGACTCGATCATCAATTCGCTGTCTGACATCTTTTGCTGCGCCACCGGATTTGTCATTGCTTACAAATTGCGTTTTTGGTGGTCGTTTGCTCTGTTTGTCGCAACAGAGATCGTACTGATCTTTTGGATACACGACAGCCTGATCATAAATATCATTATGCTGCTGTTCCCGAACGACACGATCAAAAACTGGCAGTTGGCTCGCTAGCGCTCGCCGCGGGCGGCTTCGACTGCGGACTGGATCTCGACCGCCAGACGCCGTGATCCCGGCTGGTCAAACGTCTCGATCCAACGGATCGATTCGTCCAGGACGCGAAGCTGGTATTCACGCCAATTCGGCTTACCGGCGACCGAACCGAATTCACCCTTGTAATAAGCCGTTCGCGGCGGCCGCACCGTGTCGCTTAGCTCACGATCGACAGAGATATTCATTGTCGGAATGCCCGCCATCTCGACGCCACGGGCGACTATTCCCAAACTCTGATGCGCAAGCCGCGACGCAGGGATGAAAAGCGCGGCGCGGACCTGATAACGCTCCATCCGCCCGACCAACGCCGGTGTCAGTTCTTCGGCGATGCGGACCGCATCCGGCGTAAAGCTCGAGACGCTCCACCAAACTTCATTCAATTGGCCGATCACGGCATTGGCCTGATATTCGAGCAGCCGCTCGATCGGTATCTGGCAATTTCGGTCTTCTCTGATCGAGGTAGGGTCGTAGCCTTTTGCTGCGTACGATAAATCAGCGGCGCCGACCTCGACCGGTATTTCGCGAAACGTCACATCGCCCTCACGCGAATCGATATCAAACGGCTCGGTGCCCGTGATATATGCGCCGGCGCCCGATATGAGCGCAATGTTTAGCAGCGGCAGCGCTCGTTTCAGCGGCGTGAATGGCGAGAGTTGGTTTTCGACAAATGGATAATCGCTCAGCTCCTCGTTGCCGTTCCAACGCGCAAATCGCTTTGAGAACACATCAGCTTTCTCGATCAGTTGCATAAATGTTCAGATCTTAAACTGTTTTGAAAAATCCAAAGGATCGTTGGCAACCTTTTTCGGCGTCGCGCGCCGCAGGGCGATGATAATAAACGCAATCAGCGCGGCCGCAAATGCCGCGATCATCACGCACGATGAGTATTGGTGAAGCTGATCGAATTGGATCTTTAACGGGTCGTCCGCAGCGACCTCGTCGATCGGCTTTCCCATCTGCGTACGCAGCAGCAGCATCCACCATGAGATAACAAACTGGCCGATGGCGCATCCTATACCGAGAATAAATAGCACGGTCCGCTCGATCCAAAGCCCGGCGATGTTTGTGCCTGTCGCGACGATCAGCGAGGTCAGCAGCAGCACGAACGCGACGCCCAGACCGCTGTAATTCAATATCGCAAACATTCGTCCGACGAGAGTTCCGGCCAGCTCATGAGTCGGGATGGTTTGAAAGGCAGTCTCCGCGGTTGCAACAAAAAACACCGCCGCGCCGAGCCAAATGCCCAAAAGCAAGAGCCGAAATGCCGATAAAAATCTCATCCGAAACGGTGCGACGCCAAGACGCTATTATGTCGATTTTGCGGTTAAAGAGCAATTGACTTCTAAAAGACAACGGCGTTTGAAACGTCATTCGAATAAAGGATAATAGCGTCAACGCTTTAGCCGCTGAAGATGCAAGTTCCGTTTGTCGATCTAAAAACACAGTACCAAAGTCTCAAGCCCGAGTTTGACGCCGCCGTTTCGCGAGTACTATCCGAGACCGCGTTCATTGCCGGCAAATATGCAGCTCAGTTTGAGGCCGAATTTGCCGACTATCTTGGCGTGAAACACTGCATCGGCGTCGCGAATGGCACCGATGCCATTGAAATTGCGTTGTTAAGTGTCGGCATCGGGCCCGGTGACGAGGTTTTGATCCCGGCAAACACCTTTTTTGCAACAGCCGAGGCGGTCGCAAATATCGGGGCCGTGCCGGTCTTTGTCGATGTCGATCCAGTAACATACAACATCGAGCCTGACCGGATAGAGGCGGCGATTTCGCCGCTCACAAAAGCGATCGTTCCGGTGCATCTTTACGGATTGCCGGCCGACATAGAGCCGATCGTGTCGATCGCTCGAAAGCACGGTCTAAAGGTCGTCGAAGACTGCGCCCAGGCGCACGGCGCGGCCTATCGAGGACAGAAGGTCGGCACGTTTGGCGACGCTGCGACCTTCAGCTTTTATCCAAGCAAGAACCTTGGTGCGTTTGGGGACGGCGGAGCGATCGTGACTAACAGCGACGAGATCCAGTCTCTTGCACGTGCGATCTCAAACCATGGCCAGTTAACG
The DNA here is from genome assembly GCA_036493385.1 of Pyrinomonadaceae bacterium. Taxonomy (GTDB): domain Bacteria; phylum Acidobacteriota; class Blastocatellia; order Pyrinomonadales; family Pyrinomonadaceae; genus OLB17. The sequence goes on along the minus strand of DASXPW010000113.1, from coordinate 1,138 downwards.
AAAAATCGTCATTCGATGATCGGTCGCAACAGCCGACTCGATGGCATTCAGGCTGCCATTCTCTCGGTCAAGCTGCCGTATCTGGACGGTTGGATCGAGGCCCGCCGCTCGCGTGCCGATCTGTACAACAAACTTCTTGCGGGCACGGGCATTATTCTGCCGGTCGAGCCCAACGGTCGGCAACACACGTATCATCTTTACGTTGTCCGGGTGCCGGAACGAGATGCCGTCCAGGCGCGGCTTAAGGAAGCCGGGATCGAGACCGGCGTTCATTACCCGACCGCGCTTCCCTTTCTCGAGCCGTTTGCCAAGCGTGGCCACACACCGGCTGACTTTCCGATAGCGCACGAGCAGATGGGCCGCCTTCTTTCGCTGCCGATGTACGCGGAGCTGACCGACGAAATGGTCGAGCATGTGTGCACGACGTTAAGAACCGCACTCGCGTCTCCGGCCGGTGCGAACGCCTGACCACCAAAATGGCCGCCAGCAAACAAGCCATTTGGATCGACGTCGATAACTCGCCTCACGTCCCGCTGTTTGCACCGATCATCAGACATTTTCGTTCAAACGATGTGACCGTCTTACTCACCGCCCGCGATCATTCGCAGACGATCGAGCTGCTGGATCTGCATGGATTTTTGGGAACATATACGGTCGTAGGAACGCACGCAGGCGGGAACACACTAAAGAAGATCGCCGGTCTTCTTTCGCGCTCATCGCAGCTCGCTCGGCACATACAAAAAAGCGGTATCAAGCCCACCGTCGCGGTCAGCCACGGTTCGCGTTCCATGGTGCTGGCCGGTCGATGGCTAAAGATTCCGGTCATCACAATGTATGACTACGAGCATACTGAGACGTGGATCTTTAACCGATTTTCGACACGCGTCCTCGTTCCGCAAATGATTCCGGATGAAGTCCTCGATGGCATCGGACTTAATGCAGACAGTCGAATAAAATACCCTGGTCTGAAGGAAGAAGTTTACCTTCATTACTTCTCGCCGGGCGATGCGTTTCGAGAAATACTTACCGAGTTCGGCGTCAGCTTTAACGATTCAGCCGTTGTCGCCGTCATCCGACCGCCGGCGACAACCGCAAACTATCACGATCCGAAAAGCGAAAAGATATTCGAGGCGATACT
>DASXPW010000112.1:0-4840 GCA_036493385.1 Pyrinomonadaceae bacterium | reverse complement strand
TTATGAGCACTCATAAAGGTCGATCGGAAGGCAACGAGCAAACCATACGGGTTGAGATCTATAATCAGACCTACAGCATCCGGTCGGACGGCGATAACGATTACATTCTCGAGCTTGCCGAGTACGTCGACCGCAAAATGCGAGAGATCTCGTCCGGGACGTTCACCGTCGATTCCTTAAAAGTTGCGATCCTGGCCGCGCTTCACATTGCTGATGAGTATTATCAGTTAAAACATGCCCAGGCGCAGTCTGATGCTCAACTCGCCGTGCGGAGTAGCGAGTGCGCCGAGATGCTTGACAAGGTCCTCAAACACAAACCGGTTCCGCCGCAGGAACTAGAAACGGAACAGTAAAAGCCAGATTGCGAGCTTCGGCTCGTATTTACCGTAACACCAGAGACAAGCTGAAGCTTGCACTCTGAACTCGGCCGTATGGTAAAATACATTCATAGGCGAAAGCTTACTGCGATGTTTGTCACCGGACACAATAATAATTGAGCCAACACATGAAGAACGGGAGGCCAATGCCGCGTTCGGTTGCGGTCCTTCATCGTTAGGGATTCGCCATAGAGCTCGGCTCCATTGTCTCGCAAGGGGCAAGAAGCCACCCACCTGTTGAAAACAGGTTCAATTCATGTATCCGAAACGGCATCGCGGTTACTCTCGCCTTATTCGTTCTTTTCAATTCCCTGCTTAGATTCTTGAACCGGTTCCTGCGACGCCGCCTCTTCATTTTCAAGGGAAAGAAGGGTCTCATCTTCGTCCAGTTCGCGTCGGATCTCCTCAGTCATTCGAGCGGATTCAAGCGCTAATGGCAATTCCGCGGCGCGATTTGAAAGTTTTTTGAGGGCAAGCTCATTGTCGGCGATGCTTGAGCCGCGAACGGACGCCGCCTCGATCATCTGCAGTCGAGCTTCTGATTCGGCAAGCATAAGCTTGGCTTCGTCGTTTATCGAACGAATTTTCTGAATGTCGGAGCTCAGCTCTTCCAAAAACTTCGTTTTGGCCGCAGACCGGTTATATTTAAGCTTATTTTGGCGTCTCTGCATCAGGTGCAGCTCTCGTTTGGACGACCGCACGATGCGGCTTGCTGTAAGGCGCGAGGCCAGAGTCTCGCGATATGCATCTGCCAGGAGGGGATCGCGACCGGCAACGAGCCTAAGCCCTTGCTTCTCACTAGACTTGAGTTCGTTGCGAAACCAGTCGACCTCTTCAGCCTTGACGCCGCGCGCGGCCATTCGCTCTCGTAACTCTTGTGACCAGCGCGATCGACGATATAAAAAATAACCGGACAAGCCCAAACCGCCGACAAAACCGATGATAGTCACGATCAAGCCGAGAAAAAAGATCGTTGCCGCTATCGGCGGTGTGATGCCAAAAAGAAATGTCAGGATAAGTGTCGCAACTATCGGCACACCACCGAAAACGACCGGCGCCGACGCGGCGCCGATCGCAAGGTTGCGGCCTCGGACCAGATCGCGGTTGGAGATGTCGCCCTGCGTGACTAAGTCGCTCATTTTAACTGATTTACTTTACAAAGCGCGCAAACCCAATTCAAACACGTCGCATCAGAAAGTTTAACAAACGTGCCCGAAAGTATTATTATTTGGTGAGTTTGCCGCCAAATGCATATGAGAATTGGTCCGAAAGCCGCACGGTTTCTGATTTTTGCGATAGCGTTGTCGTCAGGAATATACAGCCAGAAAACCGACGACAGGAATAAGCAAAATGTCCATACCGTAACTATCCCGATCTCGATTTTCACTAAAAGGGAGCTTCGAAAGGACCAGGCTGAAGAATTCATCCAGATAGACCGGCTTATCGTCAAAGAAGACCACGACGAACAAACTATACTTTCTGTCCGCAGCATCTCAAATTCGCCGCTATCGATCGCCATTCTTATTCAGGAAGATCTGTCGACTGACTTTAACCTACAGCTTCGCGACCTCAAGACATACATAAACGCACTCCCACGGGGCACGCGCGTCATGGTCGGTTACATACGCGGCGGCACGTTGCGGGTTAGACAGCGTTTTACAGACAATTTGGAAAAGGCTGCGACGGCGCTTCAGATCGTCGGCGGAAATGAGTCGGCCAATGGTCCATATGATGGCGTGCTCGAGGCGGCGAATCTCTTTGATTCGCTGCCAAACGGCAGACGGGCCATCTTGCTTGTATCAGACGGGATAGAGGGTTCGCGCGGTACCGATGCAGCCGATATCCTTAATGCGCCGGAGCTTGAGCGTGCCATCCTTAGAGCCCAACGAAAGAGCATAGCCGTTTACTCGATATATTCACCTACGGCCATTACCCAGAATGCGTCCTCATTTTTGGCTAGCTCGGGCCAGAGCGCGTTGGCAAAGCTTTCGGACGAGACGGGAGGCCGCACCTTCTACCAGGGAACGATAGCACCGGTCAGCTTTTTGCCGTTTTTTAAGGACCTGGATCTGCTTCTTGAGCGACAGTTCGTGCTAACCTACCTCTCAACGCACATGAACAAGGGCTATCACCGTATCGAGGTGACCAGCACCAATCCTGAGGTCAAGATCGAACATCCGAAAGGTTATTACTACCGCTAGATCAGCTAAGACGGGCATGACAGACAGGGCAGATCGGAACGTCCTCCTTCATCAGCAGCCCTATCCAGAAGAAAATAAGAGTAAAGACAAGAAGGACGGAGAAAACGACCCATCCCGCGGTTGAAACTCGCCGCTCAAGCACCGGCAAGTAGGAAGTGCCGCAGCGCGGGCACCGATAGCTGCCGTCCATCGCTGCAAAACGATAGGCCGCAGGCGGCGCAGAATAACTTTGCGGCACCGCTAGAGACGCAGGCGAGTCGTTTCGTCGCGGCTCGGCCTGTGTCTGAAACTCGTCGGTTTTCCAGGCGTAGGGGCGCGGCGGCGAGAAGTCGTATCGCGGAGCGGGCTCCATCTGCGGCACGGCGATCTTTGTACCGCAAAACCGGCAAAAATTGCAGTCGACCGGGTTCGTATGTCCGCAATTTTGACACTTGATCATAGGAATCTAATACGTCAGGCGAAAGTCACGCGTTCCCCTGTCCTGATCGAGCGATATACAGACTCCACCAGCTCAACGGATTTAAAACCATCCACAGCGGTTACCGGCGGCGGCGTGGCGTTCAAGATCGAGTCAATGAACGCACGATCTTCCTGAACGTAACCCCATCGCTCTTCCTTTTCGGTCATATGGAAAGACTGAGTTTCGAAATTCGCATCCATTCCACGCGAATCAAGCAATCGCTCCATTTCCTCGGTCATTATAGTCCGGTGATGGCAAAATACCTCGATCCTCTCGAACGGAAAATGCCAGCTTGCATCGGAAGATGACGCAAACGTACAGTGAAAGCCGCTTTTGAATTTAAAGATTATCGAGAACTCGTCCAGCTCCGGATATTCGTGCTGGGAACCGTATGCAACAAGCTCATCGATCTCGCCAAACTGGTACCTGGCCATGTCGAACAGGTGGATCGTTGTTTCGTAAAGAAACCCGCCCGTGACGTTAACGTCGCCGGTCCAGACCGGATCCTTTAGCTCGCCGCGATTCATCTTGATGTGGGCCGAGTGCGGGCGGTCCTCGGCGAGCAATTGCTTAAGCCCTGCATAGACCGGAGCATAGCGCCGATTATGGCCGACCTGAAACACTTTATCAGTGCCGCTGGCAACATCGAGCAGCTTTTGCGCGTCATCGATGCCGATGGAAAACGGCTTCTCGCAAAACACGTGCTTCCCTGCCTCCACGGCGGCGGTCGCTATCTCTCGGTGAGTCTTGTTCGGAGCGCAAACCAAAACCGCATCACAGTTTTCCAGGAGTTCTTCCCGAGACGAGCAGACCTTGCCGCCGATCGTTCGTGACGTCTTCTCGGCCCGCTCCGGAATAATGTCATAAAGCGCAACGATGTCGGCTCGCTCGTCGCGTGCATATATCCGTCCGTGAACGTTGCCGATATAGCCCGTTCCTACAATTCCGATCCTTACTTTGTCCATTTAATTTACGACAGGCTGTTAGCCTGTCGATCGATGAACAGGCTGACACCCTGTTCTACGAACTGCCGCCTGCCGCGTATTGACCGAGCCCGAGTACTTTCTCCGTCGCCGCTTTCGCTTGCTTCGCCACCTCGAACGGATCCTGGTCCCAATATTCGGGCCGAAAGATCTCAATACTTGCCATCTTGTCGTAGCCGATCTTATCGAAATGTGCCTTCAACTCGGCCAGAGGCAGAATTCCGGTTCCGGGATAGAGCCTTTGTGCGTCGGTAAGCTCTGCTTTCGGCAGATCTTCGGCGTCGTTGATGTGAAATATGAAAAGCTTGCCGGGGTTGAGCCGATCGACTGCGTCAAAGCTCGAATTTCCGGCGTAAAAGTGAAACGAATCGATCACGACCCCTACACTCGGCCGATCTACCTCGCTGATGATCTTTTCAGCAAGGTCGAGCGTTTGGACCGAACAATCAGTCTGGCCGAGAAACTCGAACGCCAGCGAGACGCCATATGGCTCGGAAATATCTGCCAGTTCGTTGAGAACACGAACGGATTCGGCAACGATCTCAGCCTCCGTCGCGCCAGTTGGTAACTTGCCGGGCACCACCACGATGTATGGACACGCGATCTGCCCGGCGACGGCCGATAGCTCGCCGCACTCAGCCTTGATCAACTCGTAGTCTTCTACCGTGCGAAAGGTAATGTGTTCGATCGAGTTTATTGAGTATGCCTCGACGTTGTTTGATGTTAATAAAGTCTTTAGCTCGTCAATGCTGTGAGTTTCGAGATATCGGCGGAGCTTCGATGCCCAGAGCTCGACCAGATCATAGCCGGCGGCTCCGG
>DASXPW010000111.1:0-4654 GCA_036493385.1 Pyrinomonadaceae bacterium | reverse complement strand
CTGGCGGCTGATCCGCGACGGAATGATCGACGATTCGGACGTATTTGCGGTTACGATCGATCCACGAGATGCCAGCCATCTTGTGGCGTCGGCCTGCAGCGGCATCTATGAGTCGCAGAATGGCGGAGAAAGATGGTCGAAGATGAACGGCATCCCGTCGGACTCTCGACGCACCTACGCGATCATCCAGCATCCGACCATACCGGGAACGATATACGCGGCGACAAACCAGGGCTTTTGGATGAGCACCAATGGCGGCAAATCTTGGATGATGACCACCTCGCGCGACCTGATGGTGACGTCGATCGCTGTCAGCCCCGAAGCCCCGAATCGTGTCTTTATCGGCACGAGCAATTTTGGTGTGATGATCTCGGACGACGGCGGTAAGAACTGGCGGCAGAGCAATACCAATTTCACGAGCCGGTTTACTTATTCCATCGACGCCGACAGCCAGCAGCCAAACCGCCTTTATGCTCTGACGCGAAATGTCGGCGGCTCAAGCGGCGGCTCGTTCTTTACAAGCGACGACGGCGGCACGAGCTGGATCGCGTCGCGAACGCTGGACAACAACCGCGTCGCCCCGTTCGCGATGCTGCAGGACCGTACCGATCCGAACGTGATCTATCTGGGCACCAATGTTGGTCTTTTCCGGTCACCCGACCGCGGCGTCACGTGGACACAGTTTACGCCACCGAAACCGACGCCCGTTCGAAGGGCCGCCAGAAAACCGGTCGCGAAAGGGCGGCGTGCAGCCGTGAAGCCGAAGCCAACTCCGGTTGACCCGAATGCACCGGTCATAGTTCCCGCGCTGACCGGCAATGTAAAGGTTTTGACCTTTACAGAAGACGGCAAGAATGGCATTCTGGCCGGAACGGATAAGGGCCTGTTTCGTTCATACGACATCACTAAGGGCTGGGAACAAGTAAAGCTCGGCGACGGCGTCATCGACAACATTTTTGCGATCCACGTCTCGCCGAAGCGGGCCGGTCAGATATGGGTCGGCACGGCCGCCTCCGGCGTTCTCGTATCCAACGACGACGGCTCAACCTGGCAGCAGACCGGCGGCGCGCCAAAAGATGTTCCGATCAGCTCTATCAACAGCGACCCGCAGCGGCCCGATTATATTTACGTCGGCACGTGGCAGGCCTTTTTCCTCAGCCGCGACGGCGGCCAGACCTGGATGCGAAGGGGCGGAAATTTGCCGCTTGGCAATTACACCAGCATTTTGATCGATCCGCAGAACTCGAATGAGATATTTATCTCGAGCGCTCTCGGCTCTGACGGCGGCGTCTTTTACTCGAGCGACGCCGGAATGAAATGGAAACGCGTCGATTCGAAAGACATGCCCCTGCCGAGCCGCCGCGTATGGTCCATGGTCTTTGACCCGCACGACCCAAATCGTATTTTCGCCGGCACGCACTCGGCTGGCGTTTACCGCATTGAGCGCAATGTTGAGGCAGCCAAAACAGATGCGAAAGGCGATAAGGTAGCAGGAAACTAGGTAGGTTTATTTAGGATATGCGAGGCGCGGGGTCTGCTTACTCGTGCCTCTTTCTTTTTGCCAGCTTTGAAGAACATCCGCCGGACTCTATAATCTCACTTGTCGATGGAGCAAGAAATAGCCTGTCCTGGTTTGAACGGAGACGTCGTACTGCGTGCGGAAAGCATTCCGTTTTCGCAGGTGCCCGGCCAGTCAAGGCTTTTCCTTGCCTATCAAAAAGATCCGCTGTCGCTAAAGAAATATTTCCCATCGGCCGTTGCTTCGCATACACAGATCGCTGAACGCATTACGGAAGTTCTCGCCAATTTTAAGACGGACCGCACTGCCTTGTGTGACGCGCTGGAAGACACGAACAGGCAGATCGGCTCGGGGCAAAAAGTTTTCGAGCACATATCGCTGCTGCGCGAGTCTGATGCTGTAGCGGTCGTCACAGGTCAGCAGACGGGGCTGTTTACAGGGCCGCTCTATACGATCTACAAGGCGTTGTCGGCGGTCCGCGCGGCGGAGTGTCTGCGGGGCCGGGGCTTTAAGGCCGTGCCTGTTTTTTGGGCGGCGACCGAAGACCATGACTTTGCAGAGGTCAACGAAGCCTTTGTTCTTGACGCAACCGGAGAGCTTGAGCGGATCGCATCCGATCTGGAGTCGACCGGTCAGCCGGTGGGTGAGATCACCCTGGATGCGGCAGCGAACGATACGGTCGGATCTTTGTTTGACGCATTGCGCTCAACGGAATTCACACCGGATCTCCGGACATCGATCACCGACGCTTGGCGCGAAGGCTCGACGTTCAGCCAGGCGTTCGAACGGATGCTTGCCCAATTGACCGCTGAATTTGGTTTGATCGTTATTGATCCGCTGCACCCGACGATGAAACGCCTTGCGGTTCCGATCTACGCCGAAGCGGTGCGAAAGGCTAAGGAGATCGGCGATGCATTGATAGCTCGCTCGAGAGAGCTGACGGCCGATGAGTTTCGACCTCAGGTCGAGATCGAAAAGGGCTACTTCCCAATGTTCTGGCAGACGGCTGACCGGACACGTGTCGCTCTCAGGCAGACAGAACAGGGAACGTTTCGGACCAAAGACAAGTCACGCGAATTTAGTGCGGATGAGATAGTGCAGGCGATCGCTGGCGAACCTGAGCGGTTCAGCCCGGGCGTGATGCTGCGTCCTGTGGTACAAGACTTTATTTTGCCGACCGTTTGTTACTTCGGCGGCGGAGGAGAGATCGCGTATTTTGCGCAGAACAGCGAGGTCTATCGCGTTCTCGATCGACCCGCGACGACCATACTTCATCGGCAAAGCTTTACCGTCGTCGAAGCCAAACATCGACGTACGTTGAAGCGATACGGTCTGGAATTTGAGGATCTATTTCGCGGTTTCGACGCGCTGCTGCCCGAGATCGTCGACCGCTATGTGAACAGCGGTCTTGCGCGGACATTTGCCGAGGTCGAGGAAAAGATCAATACCGAGCTGAACCGGCTCGATCGCGAGTTGTCGGAGCTTGACCCGACGCTCGCTGAAAACCTTGCCAACCGCCGCCGAAAGATCGTTTATCATCTCGGCGCGATACGCGGCAAAGCACAGCGCGCGAGCCTCCGCAAAGACGAGATGGTCAACCGGCAGATAATATCATTGTTCAATGAGCTTCTGCCGCGCGGCGGTATGCAGGAGCGGACGCTAAATGTTTCATATTTTCTCGATCAGTACGGGCCTAGATTTATTGACTGGATCTATCATGCGATCGATCTCGATGACAACGGTCACCGCGTTTTGTATTTGTAACGATTAATGACGTCACCGGCAAAGAACAAAATTCGGATATTGCCTGATACGCTCGCGAACCAGATCGCGGCGGGCGAGGTCGTTGAGCGCCCGGCGTCGGTCATAAAAGAGCTGGTCGAGAATGCCATAGATGCCGGATCGTCACGGGTGCAGATCGACGTCGAGCTTGGTGGGCGGCGTTTGATGCGTGTGACCGACAATGGCGAGGGAATGTATCGGGACGACGCCGTTCTTGCGTTTGAGCGGCATGCTACCTCAAAGATCGCGATCCTTGATGACCTCGCCCGCATCGGTACGCTGGGTTTTCGCGGCGAGGCTCTGCCGTCGATCGCTTCGGTCGCGAAGGTCGAGCTAAAAACAAAACGCGCCGATACCGAGATCGCAACTCTCGTCCAGATCGATGGCGGTCGGCTCATTGATGTAAAAGTCGCGGCGCGGGACACCGGCACGACCGTCGCAGTTCGAGATCTTTTCTTTAATACTCCCGCGCGTCGAAAATTCATGCGTTCGGAGGCGACCGAGAATTATCATCTGACGAGCATCGTCACGCATTACGCGCTGGCGCATCCCGAAATAGCGTTTACGCTCACAAATAACGGCCGCGAGATCCTACGCGTATCGCCGGCTCGCGATCTGAAAGAACGCGCCTATCAGATCTTCGGCGCCCAGCTCTTCGAGAGCCTGATACCTGTCAGCGGCGGCCGCGAATTTATCGCGACCGTCTCGGGATTCGTTTCGGCACCGCGTGAGCGGCGGACGACGCGAGATTCGCAATACTTTTTTGTGAACCGGCGATTTGTCCGGGATAAGACGATCGCCGGCGGCTTGCTTGAGGGCTATCGTTCCGTGCTGCCGCATGGCGTTTATCCAGTCGCGTTTCTGTTTGTCGAGATCCCGCTGGAAGAGATCGATGTAAATGTTCACCCGGCGAAGACCGAGATCAGATTTCGACGCACCGAGGCCGTTAAGGACGTGATCGCCGAGGCGGTCAGGAACGCGCTCGCAGCGGCAGGTATTCGGCCGGAAGTTTTCGAGCCGGCCGCACCCGCATCGGTTGATTCCGGTGTAATGGAAGCGCCCAGTGACATCGAGATCGGCAGTGTACAAACCAATATCGAGGTGTTTGAAAGCGAGAGGATCGAAACCGATGCCGAGCCGAGTCAGGACGTATTATTTGAGGCGGAACACGCGGCCGCGGCGGAGTTTATTGATTCGCAAGTCTCAGAGGCGTTTGAGTTGACGGCGGCCGAGCGCGAGCCGGTGCAGACGGAGCTGCTGCCTCGACCCGTGGTCGCGATCGCGTCGGAACCGGAAATACGAGCACCGTTAATGCCGCAGCTGCCGCCGCTTGATTCAGCGGCATCGCTTGCA
>DASXPW010000110.1:0-2633 GCA_036493385.1 Pyrinomonadaceae bacterium | reverse complement strand
GGCAATTCCGACAGCGAGGCAGAGCGTAATTGTTCCTAAAGCCAGGCCCGAGCCGAGATGCTTGAGGTAGACGCGGTTGAAGGACGCGCCCATTTCTGAAAACGAGCTGCCGTCAAGAAATCGATTGCAAAGCCAGCCGACAAACAATGCGGAAATAAGAATGGAGATGTTTTCAATGGTGAGATCGATGAGTAGGCCATTAGGCCCGTGGAGAAGATCGGGTCCGGCACTGACAGACCCGATCATAACCAGGATCGCGGTGAGAATGCTAAATCCCGCGGCAAAGATCGCGCATCGCCATCCGCTTCTGAGACGGCCGTCGGAGCCGACAAAGATCTCGTGTAATCCCATAAGAAGGCTTGATTTTAGCCGACCGTGACGCAGCAGCCAAACCGGAGATTTGCAGTGGCCTGTATGCTAAACTTGGGGCGAGATGTCAGAGCCACGATCCGGTAAAAAGCGACGCCAGTTTCCATGGGTGATGGGGCTTTTTGTACTTGCGCTGCTGGTTTTGCTCGTGATGCTGCAGGCGTCAAATCTCTGGAAGAGCTTTTCGATCGAAACGGCCAGCGACACGCTGCTGCTTTACGGCCTGTCGTCGCTGAACTTTATTGCGTTTGTCATCTTCGGATTCATTTTTCTGCGGAGCGTCATCAAGCTCATCCGCGAGCGTCGCGCGCTGGAGCTTGGGTCGAAGATCAAGACACGGCTGCTGCTATATTTCGCAGCGATCAGCCTATTGCCGATCCTCGCGATGGCCACGTTTTCGTATCTTTTCATGAACCGGGCTCTCGACCGCTGGTTTGAACGCATTCCGGACAATGTGGTTCGTCAAGCGAAAGATGTCCAGGCGCAAGCCGTCGCCGATCAATCAGCGAAGTTGACCGAGACGGCGCGAATGCTTGCGGCGATCGTCGAACAGCGCGATCTCGAGCGCATCGATCTCTCGGCAATAGCCGCAGCCGGTAATCTGACACGGATCGAGATCCTCGATAAAGATAACGCTGTGCTAAAGTCGGCGGGTAAGACGGTCTCGCCCTTTCAGGAACCTGAGCTGCAGCGAGTATTGGATATCGCGCGAAACGGCGACCCCGCAGCGCCGATCTTGCAGGACGGAAAAGGCTTTGACGCAGCGGTCGCTCAACTTCCGGACGGAAGAAGACTGATCGTGGTGCCGGACATTCGTACCGATGAAACCGTTAGCCAAAAGGTCGACAACTCGCTCTCGGAGCTTGATCGGCTAAAGAGCCAGCAGGTGACGGTCCGCCAGATAGGATTGCTTACGCTCGGCGTGCTGACGTTTCTGCTGATCTTTGCGTCGTCGTGGACGGCGTTTTATATCGCGCGGGGTCTCACTGACCCGATCCGTGCGCTCGCACTTGGCGCCGACGAGATAGCGCAGGGAAATCTTTCGCACCGGATCGACGTTTTTGCCGAAGACGAACTTGCGATACTCGTAAATTCGTTTAATACGATGTCAGCCAGACTCGAGGAAAGCTCGGCCGCGCTGACCGCCGGCCGCCGCTACATCGAGACGGTGCTCGGATCTTTGCCGACGGGCGTGATCTCGTTCGACGGACAGAACCGGGTGACAACATTAAATAGCGCGGCAAAGAATATTCTGCGGCTCGAGAATGCCGATTTTACGAAGGTCGGCCTGGAGACGCTGTTTGGTGACGACAATAGACAGGTGATCGAGCGTCTGCTCGCGAGGGCCGTGCGGGTGGGGCATGCGTCGGAACAGGCCGCGTTGCGGCGCGAAAATGTTGCCGGTCTCGTTAATGGTGACGGCAATATACCGGTCGCGTTGATCGCGACTGCGCTAACCGGCGGCGACGGATGCGTGTTGGTGATCGAGGACCTTTCGGAATTGATCGCGGCGCAGCGGGCGTCTGCCTGGCAAGAGGTCGCTCGACGCATGGCGCATGAGATCAAGAATCCGCTCACACCGATCCAGCTCTCGGCTGAGCGGATAGCAAAACGAACGGTCGCGGAAACCGCGGTTTCGCCTCTCGGCCTTCTTGCTGCAACGCATCCGACGTCGGATGTGATCCGCGACGGGACGAACACTATTTTGCGCGAGGTGGCCAGCCTCAAGGCGATGGTCGATGAGTTTTCGCGCTTTGCACGGCTGCCGGACATAAAGCTTGAGCCGGGCGACGTCAACGACATCATTCGTCAGACGCTGGTGATGTATGAGGACAGGCATTCGGACGTGCGGATCGATGCGCAGCTTGCGAACGATCTTCCTATCGCGATGCTCGACGCGGAACAGCTGAAACGAGTTTTTGTGAACCTGATCGAAAACTCGACCGAGGCATTTGGCGACGACGCGGAAGATAGATCGATCACGGTCACGAGCCGCTTTGACGCCGCACGGGAACTAATAGTCGTCGAATTTACTGATACAGGCAAGGGCATCGACCCTGCTGATTTCCCGCGTCTTTTCCAACCTTATTTTTCGACAAAGGGCCGGGGTACGGGACTGGGATTGGCAATTGTAAACCGCATAGTTGCCGACCACCACGGAAAGATCCGCGCGGCGAATCATGGTAACGGGGCGAAGTTTGTGATCGAATTGCCAACCAGCGGATGAGAGGCCCAGAATTCGATTGTTAATGGGGAAATCAGGT
>DASXPW010000109.1:0-4914 GCA_036493385.1 Pyrinomonadaceae bacterium | reverse complement strand
CAGCGCGTTCATCGGCTACTGCCAGAAGCCCAGCAAAAGAAACAGCACGATCCAGACGCCGGCCATGAAGTGCCAGTACCAGCCGACAGTCTGACCGAGAGACTGGACGCGCTCCCACCGCTCGTCTGAATAGATGCCATTCCATGTACCGAGCACAACCGAGCCTAGTGCTATGACTCCGCCTAACACATGAAGGGCATGTACGGCCGTCAGGATGTAGAAAAATCCGGCGTAAGGATTACCGGCAAAATACAGACCACGCTCGCTGAGCTCAAGCCAGGCAAGTAGTTGCGACGAGATGAACGCGGCACCCAAAACGGTCGTTGCGGCAAGCCATTTTTTAGCAGCGAGCCGATCAAATTTATCGAGGGCGACCTTGCCGCGGTGGTAGACAAAGCTGCTCGCAATGATGATCAGGGTGCTGATCCAAACCTGGACCGGCAATGCGAACGGACGCCACTCGACCTTGCCGTTCGACGCCGTCATAACATAGGCCGCGCTCAGGCCCCCAAAGGTCATTAGGACCACGACAAGCAGAAAGGCCGTAAAGACGCGCGCCTTATTCGGTATCGACACGCCGCCATCCAGGTCGTGCTCGTGTGGGTCGCCGCCATTTCCCCGGCTGCCGGGCCCGTCGCTGCTGCCCGAGCCGACCCCAGATCCCACACGGCGTCGGTTCCTCTGTTCTCCTTCCAGGACGGCGTCAACAGTCTCGGTGTTCATACAGATCTAGATCTTATCGATGACCATTAGCAGAAATAACACCGGCAAGTAAATAACGGAAACAAGAAGGAGCATTTTCGCTGTCTCATCCGTCCGCGCCCTTGCGGCTTTAACTGCGGCCCACAAAAACCAGATCCCGACGAGCGCCCCGCCGATCAGGAACAACAAACCGGAGGCGTGAAAGAAAAACGGCGCCAGGCTTACCGGGACAAGCATTATTGTGAACAGCACGATCTGTCTCGCAGTCAGCTTGCCGGACGGCTCGACGACCGGCAGCATAAGAATGCCTGCCCTTGCATACTGGTCGCGATAGAGCCACGCGATCGAAAGGAAATGGGGAAACTGCCACAGAAACTGCGTAGCGCATAGCATCCAGGCGGTGAGCGTGATATCGCCGGTCGCCGCGGTCCAGCCCATCAGCGGCGGCATCGCCCCGGGAAATGCCCCGACCACAGTTGAGAGCGACGTCTTTCTTTTAAGCGGTGTGTAGAGAAAGACGTAGCCGACAATTACCAGCAAACCCAAAAACGCCGTCAGCACATTCACGAGCGCCAGCAGGTATATCTCAGCCGCCACACACTGAACAATGCCGAAAACCAATGCCTCGGTCGGCGTGATCTTTTTGGTCGGCAGCGGCCGCGTCGCCGTCCGCGTCATAAAGACGTCGATCTCTCTTTCGATATATTGATTTAGCGTCGATACGCCAAACGCGAGCAGCGTTATGGCGACCATCGCGTTGACAAAACGGACAACGTCAAAGTTGCCGTTCGACGCCATGTAGAAACCGGCCGCCGAGGTAAGAACGAGAAGAAATGCAATGCGCGGTTTTGTCAGCTCGAGAAAGGCCAACAGGCGCTCGCGTGCGCCGACCGAACGGGCCTCGTCGAGGTTAGCTGTAAATGTATCCATCAGAACGGCGAAAAAGTGAGTGCCTTATCCTTAAAGAATAGCGTCTAACACAATAATTTCCAAGTTTCGGGCAGATCACCGTGCATCGTGCTAAATATAGATTTCCCTAATATTCCACAGAGTGACAAAGGGTTGGCCCTGTTATATCCTTTATTTTTTAAGTAATGTCCGCCGCAGAAGAAGTAATTAACCCTGAACGCGTTTCAGCCGTCCCACGAGCGCCCGTATTTAACCGTTTCCTCGATTACATCAGCTCGGTGCGATCGGGTGTCATAGTGTTATGCGTCCTGGTTGTGCTGTCGATGATCGGCATGCTCATCATGCAGCAAGACGTTGAGGGATTTGAAGCCTATTACGTCTCGTTGACGCCCGCCGAAAAGCTTGTGTTCGGAGGACTCGGCTTTTTCGATATCTATCACAGTTGGTATTACCTTGCGATGCTGCTCTTTCTGTCGCTGAACATTGTTTTGGCGTCGATCGATCGCTTCCCTTCCGCCTGGTCTTATATTGTCAAACCCAAGCTCGAAGCGACACGCGGATGGCTGCTGAATCGAAGACGGCATTTCGAAATGAAGGCCGATGTGGGCGACGCCAATTCAATCGCGAACATCATCGCGGGGGTCTTCAAGAAGCAGGGCTTTTCGACAAAGGTCACCGAAAACGGCAGTGCGTTTTTTGTATTTGGTCAAACCGGCAGGTGGAACCGCATCGGGGCGTACATTGTCCACGTTGCGCTATTAACGTTGTTTATCGGTTACTTCGTGGCTCTCCAGACTGGCTTTAATGCGATGCTCAGGCTCGCGCCGGGCCAGAAGACAAATCATATCGAGATGCAGACATTCGATCTCGATAAGAAGTTGAATTTTGATGTCACGATCCCTTTCACGATCGAATGTACGGACATTCAGCAAAAGCTGATAAACCCCGAAGGTGACATCGACATATCAAATACGATGGACTGGCGGACTGAAGTTAAGATCGCTGATCCGGGTTATGGTACGAACACCTACGAGATCAGCCTCAATAAACCTCTCAGCTATCGCGGCTATCGATTTTTTCAGTCCCAGGCAATCGCAATGGGCAGCGCGCGAAACATAACTTTAGCTCTGACGCCCGAAAACGGCGGCGAACCGATAACGGTCCAAGTTCCGCGTGGCGGACAGACGAAGCTGGCTGACGGGACGCTCGTCGCGTTTGAAGACTTTCAGCCTGATTTTGCTCTCGGTCCGGATGGCCAGGCTACGTCGCGTTCGAGTGATTACAACAATCCCGCGGCAATATTGTCGGTCACGCCGCCGAATGGTCAGAAGACGCGCGTGATCGCATTTAGCCCCGCGTTTGCCGACAAAGCGCCTGTAGCCGGAGCGGCAAAGGCCGGATACAAATGGCGGCTCGTAGATTTTGAGAAATCGCCGCTCGCGCACGTTCTCTCTATCAAATACGACCCTTACAACGCGTCATTCGTCGCGTGGTACATCGGCGGTTTCGGACTCGTGGCCGCACTCGGGTTCGTATTTTTCGTCTCTCACTGTCGTGTGTGGGCGCGGGTCGAACCGACAGAAGATGGCGGTGATGACATTGTTATCGCAGGTGAGGCGAATAGAAATCACGGATCGTTTGACGATCGATTCGACCACATTGTGACCGCTCTGCGCGGCCCGGAGGATCAAAGCAATGGAAGAAGTAACGAAACTTAACCCGGATCTGTTGGCCAACGCCATTCCGGCGATCGACGATCGCAAAACGAAAAGTTGGGGCTCATACCTGCCAGTCATTTTTGTTTTCGTAGGGTCGTTTTTGATGTTGGGACTGCGGCTCGAGATCGGTAAGTCGTTCATCTCTGATGGCGCCTTCATGATGCTGGCGCTGGCGAGCTATATTCTGGCCGCGCTCTTCCAGTTGACGAACCTCTATGCACCGTCCGAGATGTCGACAAAGATCGGATATTGGGGCGCGGCGATAGGAGTGTTTTTTAATCTTTCGAGCTGGCTTGTCCGCTGGGTCGCCGGTTACGAACACGAAATTGCCCAAATGCGTGCGGCCGGCAATCCGGCCACGCCGTGGATCTTTCGCTATATTCCGTTCGCCAATCTCTATGACCTCAGCCTCGCGTTTGCGTTCGGTGCCGGCATTGCCACGCTCTTGCTGGCACGCCGCCGCAATCTGCAAATATTGACGGCGTTTACGCTGCCGTTGGCGGCGTTGATCCTGACGCTGGCGCGGTTTATTGGAAACGATTTTATCGATCTGCCCCCGGTCCTCGATTCTTACTGGCGGCCGATCCATGTTGGCGACGCAAGTCTGAGCTACGGCGTGGCGCTGGTCTGTTTTGCTGTTGCGGTTATTTATCTTTTGAAGGACGGCGTAAAGGTCGAGGCGATGGCCATCTGGTCGAGCATTTTTGGGTTTGCTGTTATCGCAACGGTCAGCAAATTTTCCGTCTTTTCCGACCTAACCTATCGGGCCGGACTTTTTATTTCAAACCCTGCTTCGACCCGTCCATTTCCGACGGCATTTCGACTTGACATACCGTTTGTCGGACCGGCACTCGCGGTAACTGGATTATTGCTGCTCGGTGTCGTTGCGGCTTTCTTGGTTTATATCTACAAAGAAAACGAGGCTGCAAAACGAGCCGGTCATGTATTGCTAAAAGCGGCTCTTGTTGCGCAATTACTGTCGATCGTTCTGCTTGTTTACGGGATCAAGACTACCACGGACGTTTATCCCCGATTGCAATCGCAAATGGCAGCCAAGCCCGCCCTGTTGATGGCTGCCGGCCAGGCGATGGCCGAGAAGCAGGAAATGTCTGTCGAAGATCGGCAGGCACTGACGCCCGCTGTCTATGAGCGATCAGCGCGCAGCTTTATGCAGGCAAGCGGGCCTCAGATGTTTCTCAGTCTGAATGCAAATCCGGTCGAACTGTCTGCCTTGATAACCGCGCTGGTCGGAACACTTTTTGTGATCGGTTTTGGCTTCCGAACCGAGCGGCTGCGCGAACGGCTGCCAAGCCTCGATTCGCTTGATAATTTAATGTACAAGACAGCGTGTCTCGCGTTTGCGGGTCTGGCGATGCTGCTGATCACCGGCGCGATCTGGGCAAACGAATCGTGGGGCCGGCCATGGGGATTTGATTCAAAGGAAACGGGCGCCCTGATCGCCTGGCTGACATACGCGGCATTTCTTCATACGCGCATCTCACGCGGCTGGAAAGGTCGCAGCTCGGCCTATTTTGCAGTTATCGGATTCTTGCTTGTGATCTTTACGTATCTTGGCGTGAGCTAT
>DASXPW010000108.1:0-17930 GCA_036493385.1 Pyrinomonadaceae bacterium | reverse complement strand
CGTCACCGTGTTTATCAAAGTTTGCTTTGCTCGTCGAGAGCATTACGTTGACCATCTGATTCTGTCCGAGATAATTTCGATATCCGATCCATTGATAGCGTCGAATGCCATCTTTTTCTTCCGGCGGCGCTTCCATGAATTCCACGCCCGGAATCCCGTCTATCTCGAGCATTCGGGCCTTTGAATAATGGCCGCTTTTTATCTGCTCTAGGGCCTGGTCCAATTCCGCCTGACGGCTTGAATCCATTGGAAAATCGCTGTTCATTTCCGAGATATTTACGCCGAAAAATGCATTGTCCGGACCTGAGTAGTCGAACATGAGCTTTTTGACCTCGGTCTTTTTCCAACCCGCGGGCAGCTTCCAGCTCAAACCCTGTTCATCCCATTTGGTTTCCGTCGCGCTGTCGGCGATTGACTGTTGGGCCGGTGATAGCTGTGGTTTCTCGATCGAGGCGGACGAGGACTTTGAGGAGGTTGACGAATTCGAGGTCGTGTTTGTGCCGCCCTTCAGCGAATTGAGTTTGTTCGTGAGCCCGCAAAACGTCATTGCCAGGGATAGGAATCCGAGCGTGATCAGAGATTTCATTGATTGGTCTCCATTAAAAGATTTGTTGAGGCGAAAATATTGTCACTACTATAAGCGGAAAAAGCAATTCCATTTCACCGTCCGCTCCGAGCTGGAATTATTTGATCTTCGTTGCAAGGCCGTGACCGCTCGCGCGTTCATCCTCTGAACGGAAGGCTTTCCCCAAATATTCTATTTAAGGAGTTTGCATATGTTTTTGCGAAACTTTGCGGCCATCTGCGCCGCACTTTTGGGTGTAGTAGGAACCGCTCTTTTGGTCCAGGGCCAGTCAGTCGGCTACACCATTTCCGAACCTGTCTCTTATAAAAATCTGAGCATTTTCCTTATCCACGGGAAGGATGAGAACACGAGCGGGAATATTCTGACACTGCAGGAGGCGATGGAGCGCAAGCTTTTCGCCGTTTATGAAACGTCGGACGTCAACGAGCTCGAAGTCGAAAACATTTCCAAGGAATTCGACGTTTTTATCCAGTCGGGCGACATCGTCAAGGGCGGTAAACAGGACCGCGTTCTTGCCGTAAGTATCATCATACCGGCAAGGTCGGGTCGCATCAGTATTGAGGCATTTTGCGTCGAATCGGGCCGTTGGACAAAACGCGGGAATGAAGAGTCGGACAAATTCACCAGCTCGAACGACCGCATCGTTTCCAAGGAGCTAAAGATCGCGGCCAACGGTGAGCGGTCGCAGCAGGAGGTCTGGAAACAGGTCAGCGAAGCACAGACAAAGCTCGGTAAAGCCGTCGGTGGGTCGGTCACTTCCGACGCATCGGCATCCAGTCTGCAGCTCAGCCTTGAAAATCGGCAGGTAGCGACGACGGTAGATGGGTATGTTAAACAGCTAGTCGGAGCGATCAATGGCAAGTCTGACGTTATCGGTTACGCGTTTGCGATCAATGGACAGATAAACAGTGCTGATATCTATGTTTCGAACGCGCTCTTCAAAAAAGTGTGGACAAAAATGCTAAGAGCCGCCGCAACCGAGGCGGCTGCGGATGCGCGAGGCGTGCGGCTTGCGGAGCCAGCAAAGGCAGATTCAGTCAAAGCGTTTATCGACGATTCTGAGCGAGCGGCCGCGAAAGAGCAGTCCGTAGGATCAGGAGCGGAACTCGTTACGCGCGAGGATAAAGACAACGTGATGTTCGAGGCCCGCGACGCAAAAACAAAGGCTGTGATCCACAAAAATTACGTCAAGAAGCCGTGATCTCCAGGAAAGAAGTGGCTGTGGTCGGCATCGGCCGGGCGGCCGTCCACAGCAGACCTTTAAGGAAGCGCATCCGGCGGCCGAGAGCCTGAACCACCGTACCAGGGTGTACCAGCGTACCAGGTACCAGCGGTCTTACGCCGCTTCGAGCGCTGGGTCTTTGTTCATCATTCCGAGTACTGCGGCAACGACACCGCCAGAAATGGCACCTATAACCGTAAATGCGATCACATCGACAAACAAGGCAGTAGATCCCGTGAAGAGATTCATGAACGAAGCATTCATGAGATCGAAATAGAGGATCATTAAAAACGAGATCATCGCTCCGCCGATCAGGCCGCCCACGAACGTGCTGATGCTTGCCCATCTGTCAAAGATCAGTGCAACGAGCAGCGCCCAAACAATATTCGCGATTATCAGGGTCACGAAATTCGGAGTTTCGTTCATTAGGCCCTTGTATTCGATCATTTGCGATCTCATCCAGCCCTCAAGCAGAAGGCCGTAAACCAGGAAGCCTAAAAGAAACAATGCCGCGCCACCGGCGACGGTGGCCACAACGATTCGCGTGTTCATAGATTTCTCTCCTTTAGTAAAGAAATAGTCGAATGACTGAATTTTCCCCAAGTTCGGAGTTAACGGGTCGGACAGGCGAAAAGTATAAGAGTTTGCAAGGTTTGTCAATTCAGCGTTTTAGCTTGCGGTGCCCAACGCAGGTGCTAAGCCTCGCTGATTTTCGAAGTGTAGAGCGATCTCGCTTGCGGCCTTGGCGCCCACGAACGGACGCAGCTCTTCGACAGACGCTTTTGCGATGCGTTCGATCGAGCCGAACTGACGCAGCAGTTTCATTTTCCGCTTATCGCCGATGCCCGGAATTTCTGACAGCTCGGATGTGAAGTCACGCTTTTCGCGGCGTTTGCGATGAAATTCGATTGCGGTTTTATGAGTTTCTTCTCGGATCTGTAGTATCAGACGAAACGCGAGCGAATTGCGGTCAAACGGAATGGGAGCGTCCTCGCGGCCGTATATTAGCAGATGAGAGATCTCATTGTGCCGTTTTGGCGGTTTCACAAGGCCGACAAGCGTCACGGCAGTCAATTCCAGTTCCTGCATCGCCGCGGCCGCGGCCGATAACTGTCCTTTGCCACCGTCGATGAATACGACCTGTGGAATAGGCTTCTGTTCGTCGAGCGCCCGCTTATAGCGGCGAAAAACGGCCTCGTGCATTGAGGCAAAATCGTTCGCTCCTTCGACCGACTTGATAATAAACCGCCGATATCCGGCGCGGGCAGGCTTGCCATTTTCAAATACAACGATGCCCGCAACATTTTCCGAGCCGGAAATGTTCGAGATATCGAACGACTCGATCCGTTGAGGAAAATGGCCGAGTTCGAGCAACTCCTGCAACTCACCGAGGACCTTTTCTGAGTCAGGTTTAAGAACACGGAAGCGTTGCTCGAAGGCTATTTTCGCGTTTGTTTCAACCAACGCCACTAGATGCCGGTTTTTGCCACGCTTGGGGTCAAAGATGCGAACCCGGCGGCCTCGACGTTCAGACAATGCCTTTTCGAGCGTCTCGCGGTCGTCGAAATCCTGCGGAACATGAATTTCAAGCGGCACGTAGTCGGTCGTGTAATACTGGCCAAGCACCTCGCCCAAAAACTCTGACGAGTCGAACGAATCGTCCTCGGGCAAGTCTTCCCAAAAAAACTCGCGGCGGCCAACGATGCGGCCCTCGCGCATCGTAAATAGTTGTAACGCAAGCCGCTGTTTCTCGCGATAAAAGCCAAAAATGTCGATGTCACGCTCGGCCGTAGTCGCCATTTTCTGCTGTTCGCTAAGGGCCAGTACCGTTTGCCGGAGGTCGCGATATTTGGCCGCAAGCTCAAATTTTCCCTCATCGGAAAACCGCCACATTCGCTGCTCGAGCTCGCGTGCAAGCTCCTTATTTCGGCCCTCGAGCAGGATCTTAACGTCACTGGCCGCCTCCTGATATTCCTCGAGCGTGCAGAGGCCTTTGACACACGGACCGAGACAGCGTTTCAAATGAAATTCGAGGCATGGCCGCGGCAATTTGCCGTCGATGTCGATCTCGCATGTACGTAGTTGGAAGGCCCGATTTATCAAGTCGAGCGTTTTTCTTGCCAACGCTGCCGGCAAAAAGGGACCGTAATAGTGCGAGCCGTCGCGGACGATCTTTCGCGTGATGACCACCTTTGGATAGGGCTCGTTCGTCAGTTTAAGGTGAGGATACTGTTTGTCGTCCTTAAGCAGAACATTAAAGCGCGGCTTGTGCTTTTTAATGAGGTTGGATTCGAGGACCAGTGCTTCAACCTCATTGTCTACGACGATAAACTCGAAATCAGCGATTAGCTTCACCATCTGCCGCGTCTTCGGTTCCATGTTGCGGCTCGACTGAAAATATTGCCGGACGCGGTTTCGCAAGTTTTTGGCCTTGCCGACATAGATGATCTTGCCGGCGGCATTTTTGTGAAGATAAATGCCCGGCGCGGTGGGAAGCTGTTTCAACTTCTCGGCTAGTGTCACATTTAAATTTTAGCTCAATGATGTGGCGAGACAAACAAAAGCGCCTGCGTTCCGAAGATCGCAGGCGGTCTCTTGAGGGACATTGCCTATGTCCTAACGCTGAACGGCCGGAAGCAAAAGACCGATAAGAATTGCGATGATCGCGATCGATGGTAAAAGTGCCATTTTATGTTTATCTCCCAATATAACTGCCCGGCATCTATGCCGTACGTGTTGATGACGCGCCGAGCCGGACTTTTTGCGTTGAGGCAGCTTTCCAGTATCCTGCGAGATTGAGCTTAGACACAGAACGGGTGCAAACGGTCATCACAGAATCGGCAGTGGAAGCAGCGGAATTCATTCGCCGCGGCGGGATCGTCGCGTTTCCAACCGAGACTGTTTACGGACTCGGGGCGGACGCGTTTAACGAAGCGGCGGTCCAAAAGATCTTTGGGGCAAAGGGTCGACCGGCTGACAACCCGCTGATCGTGCATATTTCGCGAATCGAACAGGTCGACAAGCTCTCGTCAAATGTAACGGAGAATGCTCGCAAATTTATCGAAGCTTTTTTCCCAGGTCCCCTGACGGTCGTATTGAAAAAGACCGACCGAGTTCCGTTGATAGCGACCGCCGGACTTGAAACTGTTGGAATTCGGATGCCGCGAAACGCCGTGGCAAAAGAATTTCTTGCTGAATGCGCGACGCCTGTCGCTGCGCCCTCCGCAAATCTCTCGGGTCGGCCGAGTCCGACGACATGGCAGGCTGTGCAAGAAGACTTAAACGGACGCATCGATTGCATCCTGAAAGGCGAACCAACCGAGATCGGATTGGAGTCTACCGTTGTCGACTGCACCGGTGCCGCACCTGTTCTCTTACGCGCCGGTGCTGTCTCGCTCGAAGATCTGCGCCGGGTCGTCCCGGAAACCAGCGCCGATGTCTCGGACGCATCTCAAAAATTGAGAAGCCCCGGCGTGAGACACGAACATTACAAACCGTCAGCTAACGTCATTCTCACGGCTGCGGATGAAAGCGGCGTGAATAGTGAACGAGCCTCATATATCGGTTTGGTCGAGCGCCGCGAACAATTTGTATTTGTGAAAATATGCAATTCGGTCGATGAATATGCGCACGAGCTGTTCGAATTCTTCCGCGAATGCGACCGGCGACAGATTCAGACGATCTATTGCGAAAAGGTGCCAGAGGCTGGCATCGGGCGAGCGTTAATGGACCGGCTCCGTCGCGCCGCCGATGTCTGAGCAAGCGAACTAATTGTATTCCAAAGGACACAAAGACCGCCGCGTATAGGCGACCATCGAAAAAGGGGAACGGATCATGATCAGGATCATCTTGTTAGTTACAGTTGTAATATCAGCGGTATTGGCCATGCAGGAATGCGGTCAGGCGAGCAACGGTGCAAACGGCAATGCCCCCGCGAGCGCAAACGGGAACAATAATGCGATGGTCGAGAACGCGAATGCGTCGAATGGCCCGGCGACGAATCCTCCGACGGCAAATGCGGACAGCGGCATGACTGGCGTGGCCAATGGTCCTGCAGGCGCGCCGCCGAGTGGAGGCAACGCGCCGGCCTCAAATCGATAATTCTTGCAGCCGGTTTCATCACTCTGCCGAAGCGGCAGCGTTGCACGTAAGGGTGCCTGCGCTCCCGGCAATGGAATACCGAGCTTACTTCAAACGAACTATCGCAACGTCCAACTCGCCGTTGTCGTCAAGGACCTCAGTTTGGAGCGATTCGCTCAGCGTGAGCGTGGTTATCTGATTCTTCGGAACCAGGATAACGAGCGGCGTGTTGTTGTGCAGTGAGATGTATTCGACGAGTTCGTGCGGGCCCACGAAGCGGCGCTGCTTGCCGTCTGCATCGCGAATGAGCCGACCCGCCGCGTAATACTCCGCGTTATGCGAAACGGTCAAATAACTTAAAACGGGCGCGGTCGCGTATCCACTTGCATCGGCCGCGGCGACAAGCGACTTGACCGACTCTTTCCTCGCAAATCGCGGCACAAGAAAGATGATCGCGATCACACAAATGACAAGCGTGCCGATAGCGACCGTCTTAACTAAATTGCTCCGGAGCGGGCTTTTTTGGATGAACTGATAAATGTAGATCGAGGTCAACAGAATCGCTCCGGGAACCGCCGGCAGAATATAGCCGGGAAGCTTTGATCCGGAGAACGAAAAAAACAACAGCGGGACGAGTAGCCACGAGATCGAGAAGAGGCGAAGGGGAGACGAGGAGAAGGGGAGGTCAGAACCGCCTGCGATAGCAGGTGGTTTAACTTTAGCCAAGCGTGCGAGTGGGCCCGATATACGGTCGCGAAAACTTTTCCATGTTGCCCACAGGAAAAACGGCAGCCACGGAATGGTCATCAGCGGCAGCACCCAAAAGAAAAAGTAAAACGGCTGCGGGTGCTGGTATTTGTTCGTCGCAAATCGCTCAAAGTGCTGCTGGATAATAAATTCGTCGATGAACTGCCAGCCATGCTGCAAGTACATCGGCAAGTACCATGTCGCGGCGACGAGAACCAACAGGGGAATCCCCCAGAAAAGGCTGACAAGAAAATCACGCCTCGGCATGCGCCGTCGCAGTAAAAAATAAAATGTGACGATCGCGAATGGGAAAACAACTCCGATCAGTCCCTTGGCTAATAGGCCGACACCGATGAAAAAATAAAACGAAATGAGGGCAAGAAATTTTCGCCGTGTCGATGTCTCATTGGTTGCCGAGTCGAAAACGCAGAACGACGCAAGTGACGCAGTGATCGGAAACGTAACGACGATGTCAAAGCTCGCACCGTGCGAAAACGCGAGAATTCCGATCGTAGAAGCGGCGATCATCGCCGTCCAGTTTGCAAAATTGCCGGTCGATGCCTCGTTGCCAAGCCCCCTAAAACGGGCCGCGATCCAAAGAGATGCGACGGTTCCAAGACCGCAGAGCGCGGAGTCGATCCGGGCGGCAAATTCCGTTACACCAAAAACGTGATAAGAGACGATCTCGAGCCAATAGAGAAGCGCGGGTTTTTCAAACCAGTTGAAGCCGCCAAGTGTAGGCGTGACCCAATCGCCCCGCAGAAACATCTCGCGAGCGACCTCGGCATAGCGTGGTTCATCAGGGCCAACAAGCGGAATATTTAGTCCGAAAAAGAAGACGAATAGGGCGAGCGTAAAGAATGCGACCCAAAACCAACGCTCGTTGTTGTCTCGAATTCGGGCCGTTGTGTTTTCCGACATCTTAAATGAGAATTGAGATGCTCATCGGCATCTATTTCGACCTTCGGTTAGCGACAAAACTGAATAACGAAATAACACGAATGCTCACGAACAAAAGCAGAGTATTGCTGAAATGCAAGGTCATATCAAATTATGCCTGACGGTAAGAAGTTAAGGGTAGCGGCGATCGGCGTCGGAAGTCTCGGCCGCCATCACGGCCGGAATTACGCTGAGCTGGCCCGCGAGGGGCGCGTCGGAGTTGTCGGCGTTTGCGACGTCGATGAAGAAACCGCTAAACGCGTTTCGACCGATAACGCCTGCGATTCGTTCGGCGATTGGCGCGAGTTGCTCGATAAGACGGATGTCGTTTCGATAGCGACGCCGACCGAGACGCACGCCGAGATCGCCTGCGCGTTTCTTGAGCGGGGCGTTAATGTGCTTGTTGAAAAGCCGATCGCGACGACGCTCGAGGATGCAGACCGGATGATCGCCACGGCGGCAGCGTCAGGCGCAAAACTTATGGTCGGTCAGCTAGAAAGATTCAACCCGGCAATGGTCGCGCTGCGGCCTCATGTGACGAGTCCGCTCTATTTCGAGATCCATCGCGTATCGCCATTTCCAAATCGGTCGCTCGACGTCGATGTCGTTTTGGATGTGATGATCCACGACCTAGACGCTGTTCAATGGATGGTCGGCGAAGACGTCGGCGTCGCGGCTATTCACGCGGTCGGGATCCCGGTTATTTCGGACAAGGTTGACGCGGCAAATGCGCGGATCGAATTTGAGAACGGCGCCGTCGCGAACATCACCGCCTCACGCATCGGAACGGAAAAGATCCGCAAGACGCGCTTTTACCAGACCAACGCATATGTCGTACTCGACTATGCCACCAAATTCGCGTCGCTGACCTCGCTGAATCCTAACGCCGCGCATCCGCTTGCAGGGATCACGATCGATCGTCTTGAGATAAACGATGTCGAACCGCTGAGGGCTGAAATTACCGCGTTTCTTGATGCCGTCGACAACGAAACGCTCGTGCCCGTAAGCGGCGAGGACGGCCGCCGCGCTCTCGCATTGGCCATCGGCGTGCTGCGGAAGATCGATGAGCATGTCGCCGGGCTTAACCGACGAAAGGCGTTTCAATGAGATCTGAGAAAATCTCACAATTTCTGCAGAAGCGGATCGATGCCAATGATTTTCCGTCGGCGGTTTATCTTGTCGCGGAGAAGGGCGAGATCGTGTTTCAGGACGCGCTCGGATATGCGGTGGTCGAGCCAGAACGGATCCAGGCGAGGCTCGACACGATCTACGACCTGGCGAGTTTGACGAAGGTTTTGGTGACCGGCCTTCTGGTTTCGATGTTGATCGAGCGGGGCGATCTCGACCCGAATGATCGGATCGGAAATTTACTCCCGGAATTTTACACATCCGGAAATGCGGAAGTCACCGTCAACCAATTGCTGATGCACACGTCCGGTTTTCCTGCTTGGCGGCCATTCTACTTGTTAACTGAGCATCCGGAGGAGGTGACCGCAGAGATCGCGCGAACATTGCGGGGTGAGGACCAACCGCAGGTCACCTATAGCGATCTTAATTTTTTGGCGCTGGCGGCCATTGTTGAGTATCTAATTGGCGACGAACTTGCCGCGGTCACTGACCGTGCAGTCATTCGCAAGCTGGCACTAAAGAGCACGGTATTTGAGCCGTTGCAGCTGTTTGGTAAAAAACGGATCGCGGCCAGCGAAATGGGAAACGAGTACGAGAAACAGACGTGCGTCGAGCTTGGCTATCTTCAGCCAGATGCTACCGCAGGCGGATCTGACACTGAGACGTCTAAACGCGGTACTGAAAACTCTTTCCGCGACTATCAGATCTGGGGCGAGGTCCACGACGGGAATGCCCGGTTCATGGGCGGTGTCGCCGGCCATGCTGGGCTTTTTTCGACAGCGGAAGAGGTCTTTAAGATCGCGCTGCAGTTTTTGCCAAATTACACGACTTTGCTAAAGCCTGAGACCTGCGAGCTGTTTCGGACCAATTTTACAAAGGGAATGAACGAAGATCGGTCGCTGGCGTTTCAACTGGCCTCAACGGAGGGCTCGATGGCCGGCACGAAGATGTCGGCGGAAAGCTTTGGGCACACTGGGTTTACCGGCACGAGCCTGTGGATCGACCCGACCAAGGAACGAATTTTCGTTCTCTTGACAAATAGAACTCACGCTCATCAGCTGCCATTTGTTAATATAAATTCTACCCGGCGGCGATTTAACGACCTCGCGGTCACTCTCCTCGACGAAAAACGTTAGCAACGGACCGGCTAACTTTTCTAATCTAAGCGGTTACTTTCCCCTATCAGCTAGCATTCTGCCCGGAGATTGTGGCCATGAAACAAATATTCACCGCTCTTTTGTTCTCAGGGATGACGGCGCTTGGCATAGGCGCCCAGACGACGCGACCGAGGGTTGCGCCGACACCCGCGCCATCGATAAAAAACGACACGCAATATCCGACAGCCGACCGCAGGCCGCCGATTTTGACGAACCAGAGCGGTGTCAGGCCATCAACCTCACCGACGCCTACGGGCGGCTCGGTCCTCTCGCCAAAGGAAGACGAGGTCGTTAGGATCGACACAAATCTAGTGACGATGCCTGTCTCCGTTCTCGACCGCGAGGGCAGATTCATTTCTGGACTTAATCAAAAGGACTTTAAGATCTTCGAAGACGGCAAGGAACAAAAGGTCGAATACTTTCAATCGGTTGAACAGCCTTTCACCGTCATTCTGATGCTCGACGTTAGCCCGTCTACGCAATGGCAGATCGAGGACATCCAAAGCGCGGCAGACGATTTCGTTAATCAGCTCCGGCCAAATGATAAGGTCATGGTCATCGCGTTCGATGAAAAGGTACATATTCTAAGCCAGGTCACAAATGATCGCTACACGCTGCACAACGCGATCCATCGGACGCGTTTTGGCGACGGCACGAGCCTATACGAAGCGGTCGATCATGTTCTCGAGCAGGAGCTGAGCCAGATCCAGGGCCGCAAGGCAGTTGTGCTGTTTACAGACGGCGTTGATACGACCTCGCGGCGTGCTTCCTATGAAAGTACACTGCAGGCATCAGAGGAGGCTGACGCTTTGTTTTATACGATCCGCTTTGACACACAGCGCGATATGGATGGCGGCGGCTACGGTGGATACGGCGGAGGCAGTTATCCCCGTTCGGGACGCCGCGGCGGCGGTGGAAACGGCGGAGGCTGGGGAGGCATCCTCGGACAGATCATAACAGGCGGCCAGGTTCCCGTTTACGGCGGCGGCGGCGGTGGTCGACGCCGAGGTAACGGCAGCAGCTCTGAAGAGTACGAGACCGGTAAACGATATCTCGAGACGCTCGCGCAGGACACGGGTGGACGTGAATTTGAAGCCGATTCATTGACGAATCTGGACACTGCATTTGCGGGTATCGCCGAGGAACTGAGGCGGCAGTATTCGCTTGGATACTATCCCGAAAAAGTCGGACAGATAGGCGATCGAAAACAGATCTCGATCCATGTTAACCGGCCGAATGTGGTCGTCCGAGCGAAAAACTCGTATATCGTCGGACAAACCAATCGCAGCCTGGCTGGTAAATAGCGGGTTTTGAAAACTAAGATAAGGCGGTTCCACGCTCGGGACCGCTTTTGTTTTTTGGCAGTGGCATCCATAATATCCGTGCACCGCATCCTAGGGTCGGTCGCTGTACAAACCGATGAAGGCCATCATTTTCCTGCTTATCGCGACGGTCGCTGTGATATCGTGTCAGGCCCAGTCACGCCGCGTAGCCCCGACAGGAACTGGAAAGTCTAACCAGCGCGCGCCACAGCCGCTTCCGACACCAACGCCGTTACCCCGAAACAACACGATCGCCGAAACCGCGACTGACGACGGTGAAGTGGTCAAGGTAGACACGAGTCTTGTGACAGTACCGGTCCGGGTGATCGACCGCAAGGGTCGATTTGTCGGCGGACTGACGAAAGACAATTTCAAGGTTTTCGAAGACGGAGCTGAACGCGACATCGCCTACTTTTCGAGCGAGCAGGAGCCTTTTACGGTTGCGCTCGTGCTCGATATGAGCTACTCGACGAAGTTTCAGATCGCGGATATTCAATCGGCTGCGATCTCGTTCATCGACCAGCTCGGACCCCGCGACAAGGTCATGGTCGTGTCGTTCGACGAGGAAGTGCATATGCTGTGCGAACCGACAAACGATCGGGCACAGATCTATCGCGCCATCCGCAGCACTCGCATCGCGACAGGAACGAGTCTGTACGAAGCCGTCGACCTTGTGATGAACGAGCGGTTAAAGCGCATCAAGGGGCGGAAGGCGATCATCCTTTTCACCGATGGCGTTGATACGACGAGCACGAGGTCTAACGATTTGCAGAATCTTGACGATGCCCGAGAGATCGATGCGCTCATTTATCCGATCCGATACGACACGTACGAAGATGTGCAAGCGATGAAGAACAGACCGGTCATCGGCAATCCACCAGTCAGTAATTCTCCATTTCCACGGCCAAATCCTACCGGTACCAATGTTCCCATATCGGTACCCACAACGGTCTCAATGCCCAGCGAGCGTGGCACGAGCGCCGAGGATTATCGCCGCGCGCAGGAATACCTGGAACAGCTTTCACTAAGGACCGGTGGCAGGACCTACCTTGCGGACTCATTTGGAAATCTTTCAGGGGCCTTTTCCAAGATCGCGAGTGAACTGCGTGAGTACTACAGCCTTGGCTTTTACCCGCCGGACAACGAAGATGCAGGAAAGGTCCGCAAGATAAAGGTCCGCGTAGACAAACCTGAAGTTGCTGTTAAATCACGCGACAGTTACGTTCTTGGTGACCGGGCAAAAAAGAAGGGGAAATAACTAAATTATCACACCGTCGCGGATCCGTGAATTTTTCGGAACGATAATGATGCCGTCGCGAATGTAGTACGAGCCGTCCTCGCTGTCGTACGTGTCAGCCCCCGTTTGGTTTATCAGTTGGACGTCGCGGCCGATCCGAACGTTCTTATCGACGATCGCCTTGCGAATGACCGTGTTCGGACCGATACCGATGTGAGGCCGCGCGACGGCCAGATCTGAGCGGATCTCGTCGAGCGACTCGTAGGAGTCTGATCCCATGATAATGGAGTTTTCGATCCGTGTGCCGGCGTCGATGCGGCTGCGAAGACCGATGATCGAATTTCGAGCATAGACGCCATTCAAAATGCAGCCTTCTGTCACCATTGAATTGTCGATGTCGCAGCCATGCAGCTTTGACGGCGGCAGATGACGGCTGCGCGTATAGATGGGGGCCTCGGTGTTAAAGAAGTTGAATTTCGGAAGCGGTGACGCCAGATCAAGATTTGCGTCGTAAAAGGCGCGGATCGTCCCGATGTCTTCCCAGTAGCCGTCAAACATATGCGCCTGTACGTTGCATTCATCGATCGCATGCGGGATGACCTCGCGGCCGAAATCTACCCAGGACATATCGGTCCGCAGCAGGTCGAGAAGCAGGTCGTAGTCGAAGACATAGATGCCCATCGACGCCAGGAACGGCCGCAGCGCCGCTTCTTCGGCGGAAAGTCCGAACCGCGTTGTGTCGACCTGCATCGCCGCGAGCGCATCGCCTTTTGGCTTTTCACGAAACTCGATGACCTTGCCGCTTTGGTCTGTCTTTAAGAGACCAAACTCTTCGGCATCCTGGCTGCGCGCCGGAACAACTGAGATCGTTACATCTGCGTTCGTATCGTGATGGCGATCGAGAAAGCTCCGGTAATCCATTCGGTAAAGATGATCGCCGGAAAGTATCAGAAGCGATTTCACCCGCCAGTCGCGCAGGTGCGGAATTATTTGGCGGACCGCATCGGCCGTCCCCTGAAACCAATCGGGGCTGTCGCGACGCTGCTCAGCGGCCAATATCTCGACAAAGCCCGCTGAAAAGCTCGAAAAGCGATACGTTTGCGAGACGTGCCGATTAAGCGAAGCTGAGTTGTACTGCGTCAAAACGAAGATCTGCGAGATGTTCGAATTGATGCAGTTTGAAACGGGAACATCGATCAAACGGTATTTTCCGCCAAGCGGGACCGCCGGTTTCGAGCGTTCACGCGTAAGCGGAAAGAGCCTTGAGCCGGCTCCGCCGCCAAGTATCACTGCTACGACGTTGTCGTACTCGGCCATAGTGAAAATCTGTGGAGATCTCCCAGGGTATAGCACGTCCAGAATAGCCGTATCGGCGGGCACGTTACAAGGCTCATTTTTCGATAGACATCCCGACCGGGAAAAGGGAAAATAACTTCAGACCGCGCGTTTGATCCTCAATTTACATCTAATATTTCCGATCTAGGCGATTCGTCAATGTGGTATTACACAAAGGTCCTGTTCTTCGTACTGGTCGGTGCTATTGCTGTCTGGCTGCTGTATGAGATCGTCACGTTTCCGCACATTTGGAACCTGCGAACTGAGAACCCGACGACAACCTCGCTGATCGAATATCGCGTTTCAGAGGCAAAGTCCGACGGCCAGGAGCCCAAGAAATTTATGATCTGGACGCCGATCGAGCAGATCTCGCCAAACCTCCAGCGGGCGGTGCTGGCGGGCGAAGACACGCATTTTTTCCAGCATCACGGTTTTGACTGGGACGCCATCCAAAAAGCCTGGGACGACGGCATGAAGGAAGGCGAAAAGGAAGCCAAGGAAGAAGGCGATTACGATCCGAACGACTGGATCCCACCGATGCCCGACTTCAAGCGCGGCGCCTCGACCGTCTCACAACAATTGGCAAAGAACCTTTACCTATCCGAGCAGCGCAGCTTTCTACGAAAGGGCCGCGAGGCTGTGTACACATATTTCCTTGAACAGGACCTTTCAAAGAAACGCATACTCGAGCTTTATCTCAACGTGATCGAATGGGGCGACGGCGTATACGGCGCCGAGGCCGCCTCACGCACGTACTTCAAAAAGTCAGCATCGGACCTCACGAAAGAGGAGGCGGCCTTTCTCGCGGCAATGATCCCGAGCCCGCTGAATGTCTTCAACCCATATACAAACCGCAAGCGCGTCGTCCGTCGTCAGAAGGTCATCCTGAAGGGGATGAACTTTATCGACCTAAAATACTAAGGTACCTGTCAAAATCAAAAGCGGCCGTCGCGGGCCGCTTTTTTCTAATCTGGCTTTGCTACGACCGCCGGTTCAGGCGGAAGAAAGCGTCTAGGGTTGATCGGGTGCTCATTAAGCCGCAGCTCGTAATGAAGATGCGGGCCGGTCGAGCGTCCGGTCGAGCCGATAAAGCCGATGGTCTGACTGCGAGTCACTGCATCGCCGACAGCGACGTTCAGCTTTGACATATGGCCGTAGCGGGTGATCAGGCCGTTGCCGTGATCGATCTCGACCATGTTGCCGTAGCCGCCCTGCCAGCCGGCCTTTGTGACAGTCCCGGCCGCGGTCGCGCTGATCGTGTCACCGCGCTCGCCGTCGATATCCATACCGGGGTGAAACTCATAGGTCCGCCCGCCGAATGGATTGCGCCTGAAGCCAAACTCATTATTGATCTTGCCTTCATGGGCCCAGATACTGGGAACGTTGTCGGGGTTTGAGGTTGCTTCGATATCCTTAAGTTCGCTTTCGACCGTCGGGTCATCAATGGTGGTGTCATCGATGTCGACAGGGCCGCCACTGTTTATTGAGACAGCCTCGGCAACGTCCGAACGCGAACTATCGATACGGTCCTGATCTAACTTGGCTTCGGCCAGTTGAATAGAGATCGAATTGGGATCGATGGTCTGTGCAAAAGTGGTGTGTTTTATGAGGCCCTGAAGGCCGACACCGAATGTTCCGAATACTGCTATTAAGAAAATCGCTACCGAGCCGGTCTGGATCATTCGTTTTGAGATCCTCACCCGGCGAATTTTTAATTTATTTCTTGTCGAATACGAGAACTGAAATGTAAAAAAACGATCGTTTTTCTGCATTGTGCTTTTAAGCTCCTTTCGATGACTTCGTAACCCAGGCTTGTGGCCTCGATCACACGGAATCACGCAGAGATAGCCGCGAGCGACTAACGCGAAACCAAATTAAGAGTTATTTATAAATAAGAACGCTAACTCCAGTTTATTTGTGGGAATCAACCAATGAACGTAAGTGGCTCATATGTTCGGTCAGGGTAAACCGTAACATACCAGAAAAGGCAAGGCAAACCTGAAATCTCGGTTTGCCCCAGTTCTCAGCCGCTAAGATGTGTGTTTGCAGCGAGTTACTCTTTCGAGCGGCGTCGGTCAAGTAGACCGCGCAGAACCAATAGACCGACGACGACGAAGACGGCGACAAAGCCCAGTACGATGAGGATCTTGATGGCGCCGGTCAGGAATGCGATAAAGGCGATGATCGTCTTAAGCAAATAAATGATAAGCGCGAGAATGACCAGAATGCTTCCGCCAATGCCTGCTGCTTTCAAAAACATAAACTACTCCTTTTGTGGGTCGCCTTTGTATCGCCTCTAAAGAGAATCTTATATCAAACGTCAACGATCGCGCCATCCGCCGCTGCGTGAACGGTCGGAAAATCCGCCGCCCTCCTGATCATACCGGGCCTGTTGAAATCTCGGTTCAGTCATCGCGGTGACGAACGTCGGCGACGGCTCGCGGCCCATATATGCGTCGACCGGCGACTTTGGCTTAAAGATATAGCCGCGGAGCAAATAAATGCCAAGACCGATCAGCAATATCGGCATCGCAACCCTGATCACCGACCCAAAATCAAACAGTCGCCGGAAAACGAACGCCGCGCCGAGAACTGCCAGAACGATCCCCCACAGTTTCGGGTTCCCTGAAAACCGGCTGACGAGAATGTCCTCGGCGGTATCAGGCGTTACGCCCGAGCGGATCATCTGCGCCGTCCGCCATGAGTCGAGAGCGGCAAAGAACCACATTCCGATAAATCCAAAAACGAAAACGGCAAATCCTGTCAGCACCGCCATCTGAAACAACCCGACAAATACAGCAAAGTACACCAGAGCTTTAGTCGTCTGTCCGTTATATGCGGCGCCGAGGCCAGGGCAAATGGCTGACAGAAGCGTCGCTATAAAGGGCGAGGTCCGTTTCTTTACGAACGGCGCGTAATTCGATTTGTTTTGCTGGCGAAGCAGGTCGACGCCCATCACGATGCAATCCTGGCAATAGGGAAATCCCTTTATGCGATGGTCACACGAAGGACAGAGCGGCCGCCCGCAACTGTTGCAGTTGACCAACGCCGGATTGTGGATGTGGTAGGCACAATTCATTACTTCTGTCCCTCATTCGTGACGTATGTGGTCCCGGTCGTCGGGTCCTGCTGCTTCGGCGCCTGAGCAGCCGGTTCGCCCGCACCACCGTTCCAGGCGTTGGCGCTCTGTTTATAGGTCTGCTCGGCTAACTCAAATCCCTTTTGATAAACGTCCGTAAATGAACCGTTTGCCGAAACCGTTTGGCCAAAGACCAGAAACGCGATCATGACCAGCATAGCGACCGGAGCAAGCTGCGGGATCGGGATCGGGAATCTTAGGCCATGCACCCAGTCCATCCAGGCCGATAGCGGTGAGGCCTTGACCGGAGCGACCGCCGCATCGCCGATCGTCGCCGCAAGAATACGTTCATGTAGGCCTTCGGGTACGGCCAGCTCGTCCAATTTATATGTGTAGCACGCGGCTATCGAACGGACCACCATGCCCGGCAGGTCGGTGCAGATGCTGCAAAGTACTGCGTGACGCTCCCAGCGATGAAATAATGCCGCGGGAATAAAGCCGTCCATATAGTCGGTTAGATATGTCTCAAATTCCGGACAGCTCATTGCCGTTTCCGGCATCGTCATCGACAGGACGCGGGCCTCGAGCCGCGTCATTGAAACTTTTGGCGTTGCGATCGTCTTGCAAGCCTCAAGCGATTCTCTTACGTCATTGAGAAGCGTGTGGCAGAGAGGACAGGAAAGCGCGTGCTCGCCCGCAGCCGCCATTACGGGGGCGTCGAGCGTCCGGTCGAGATAGTCCGTGAGAAGCTCCTCGAACCGCGTGCAATTGATCATGTTCCTGTCGTTTGTCATTACATCTTTACCCCTTGTTTGGTTGACGCTTAACTCGAAAGTATTTGCATCCTCACCTTCAGCCACCTGCTACCGCAGGCGGCTCTGACTAGATCGTCACTACCTTCATCCGTCTCAATATCTTTGCCAGCTCGATGCGTCCTCTGTTTATACGCGATTTTACGGTGCCCTCCGGTATCTTTAACACGTCAACTATTTCCTGGTAACTCAGTTCCTCTATGTCTCGCAGGATAACGCATGTCCTCAGATCGTCGGGCAGCTTGTCGATCCCTTCCTGCACCTGGCCCGCGAGTTCTTTTCGCTC
>DASXPW010000107.1:0-4951 GCA_036493385.1 Pyrinomonadaceae bacterium | reverse complement strand
CAAAATTAAACCGCGCGAGCAGGTCATTATTCGACAGCCAGGCGGTGCTCATGTCGGGATATCCGTCGGGCGTCACATGGCCGTAAACGGGTTGGCCCATTCGCGAGATCCAGCCAAGCACGGGTGCGCCGGCGTCGGTTTCCGCATCGGTCGCGCGGAGAGCGGAAGCGACAAATTCGAATGGAGATTTTACTTTCGTCCGATAGGCCGTCTGATTGAAAAACTCTGGCGACGTGATGATGGACCGCAGCGTCTCACTTATCGAACCGTCAGTCTTAAGAAAGATGGCAGATGCGCGGTTTACGAGCGAGGCGGGTGGTTTGTCACCGACAAAACGGCGAGCCATTTTTGTCACGACAAATTTTGCTGTTGCGGGGCTTTTGGCCAGGATGTCTAGCACTCGCTCGCCATCTGCAACGCCGCCCCCGGCGGGGATCTTTTGACCAAGCACGGTCTTCTCGCCATTGTCGTGCTGTGCGGGATTGTAAAAAAACAGGCCTTCCTGGTCGGGCCGGCGGATCGTCCAGCCGGTAAAGCATCGAGCGACCTCCTGAACGTCCTGCTGAGTGTATCCGCCGCCCACGCCGAGCGTGTGCAATTCCATCAATTCGCGAGCGTAGTTTTCGTTGATACCGCCTGTTGATCGGGCGGGCCGGTCTTTTGTCGCCGGATAATTGTGAACGACGCTCGACGTCCAATTGTCGAGATAAAAGAGCATTGCGGGCGAGTGCGCCGTCGCACCAAGCAGATCGCGAAATCGACCCATTGCGAAAGGTCGAATGGAGTCTCGGTCAAATCCGGTCAGCAGCAGCCGGTCCGCGTCTTTATTTGCAAAGATGCTGAAATGGTTTTCCCAAAAATCGACCATCACCTCGTAAAGCTGCCGCTCGCTGTAAACAGCGCGAAGCAGCTTTGCTCGCTGGAGCTCGCCAACAACCATGCCCGGATTTTTTGGCGGCGGAGTCGGTTTTGGCGTCGGCGTCGGCGAGGCTGATACGGCCGGTGTTGCGATTGGTTCCGGCATTATGCTTCCCGCCGCGACGGATTGCTCTGTCTTTGCGACGGCCGGCGAGGGTGTCGGGGTCGGCTTTGGCGGATTGTAAAGCTCTGCAATGGTCGGACTCGACAGCATCAAAGTCGAAAGTTTGTTAAGCCGGTTCTGCAAGGCCGAGTCGTCTATCGAATCCGGCGAGAACTGTTGCTCGATATAAGCCGGAACCCCCATTTTCTTTACCGCATCGAGGTCGCCGGGACGGGCTCCAAACGAAAGCCTGGACAGGACCTGAATGGCCCGCTGATCCACAGCGGCGGATGATTGTCTGACACCGCCCGATGCGAAGGCAGCTACCGGCTGAACGATCAGCAGCCAGGAGATGATAAGCGAAGATGCCGACGCAACAGACCGATTTCGACAAGATAATGTTGATCTCATAACCCAATGGCTGAAAAGCGGTTCTGGACGCCCGTAACAAAAACTTACTATAAATTGATGCCCTGCGGCGAGAAAAAGTCTACTCATTTTCCTCGTGTTCGTGCTCGCGCCACCGTCGGCAGAGATCTTTCGCGGCGTGCTCCCAAAGCTCAAATTCGAACGCAAAGCCCGAATCGAGCAGTCGCCGCGGCGAAACGCGCCGACTCTTTAATATCAGTTCAGTCTCGGTACGCATACAAAACGCGCCGATCTCGAGCATCCATTTTGTCGCTGGCAGACCGATCGACGTGCCCCAGACATCGCGGAGAATGCGCATAAAATCGCGATTCGTAAGCGCCTGCGGAGCGGACAGGTTTACCGGACCCGAAAGCTCTTCATGCTCGATCAGCCAATAGAGTGACCGCACGAGATCCTTATCGTGAATCCAGGAAATATACTGATCGCCGCTACCTGCCGCTCCGCCCAAGCCGCGGCGCATGAGTCCAAGCAAAGTGTCGAAGATACCGCCATGATCGGGACTCAGGACGATCGCCGAACGCATTAGGATCTTGCGCGTGTCGGGGGTTTCGGCCTCGTTTGCGGCCCGTTCCCATCTAGTTGCGACCTCGATACTGAAGCTCCATGTTCGAGGCAATTTTTTTTCACTTCCACCGATGATGCCGTCGATGTCATCGTTCGGGGCGTCAAATCGATGTGAATAAATTGTGGCCGTGCTCGCCTGCAGCCAAACGCGCGGCGGGTTTTTTGCTCGACCGATGGCCTCGCCGACAACGCGAGTCGACCTTACGCGCGAGTCAATGATCTCGCGACAGTTTTTTGCATTGTATCGGCAATTAACGCTGCGGCCGGCGAGATTAATAACGACGTCCGCTCCGTCGATCTCATCCGCCCATTCTCCGAGCGTATCGCCGTCCCAACCTAGCGTCGGCCATTTGCCGTGAGTCGCTTTTCGAGAGATGACAACGACCTCGTGACCGTCATCGTGAAATGCGCGGGCGAGGATCGTCCCAACCTGTCCGCTGCCACCTGGAATGACGATCTTCATAGCTCCTTCACTGTTATTCCGGAATAAGTGGTAACTGATAAGTGAAAAGTGATAACGAGCGGAGAACTATTACCCGTCACTTTTCACTTACCTCGAAAAAGAATCAGTAAACGACACGCTCCTTTAGCGTTCCGGGAACGTCCTTTAGTAAATTGAAGGCCTGTCCAGACAACTTTGATTCGACATCGAGAATGACGTATCCGATCTCCGGATTCGTGTTCAGATACTGGCCCACGATATTGATCCCGCGGCCTGAAAGACGCGAGTTTATCTCGCCCAGCACGCCCGGAATATTGCGATGAATGTGCAGGATGCGGTGTGTTTCGGCCTGCGGCGGCAGCGAGACAGGCGGCACTGTGTGCGAGCCTTCGCTCGTGCCGAGCTCGAGGTATTTGATCAGCTTGGCCGTCACGTCGAGACCGATGTTGGCCTGCGCTTCCTCGGTCGAGCCGCCAATGTGCGGCGTAAGGATCACGTTCGGCATGTCCTGAAAATCCGATTCGAATTTATCACCCTGCTTTTCCGGCTCGTGCGGGAAAACATCGAGCGCGGCACCGGCGATCTTGCCGGAATCGAGTACTTTTTTTAATGCCATCAGGTCGACGACATCGCCGCGGCTGTAGTTGAGCAAGTATGAGCCCTTGCGAAACGATCTCAATACCTCGGCGTTGATCATTTTCCGCGTCGACGGAGTTGCGGGCACATGCAGCGTGACGATGTTTGAATTAGAAAGAAGCTCTTTCAGCTCTCTGACCTGTTTCGCGTTCCCGTGTGGCAGCTTGGTCGCAACGTCGTAATAAATGACATGCATGCCGAGAGCCTCGGCCATGATCGAGACCTGCGAACCGATATTTCCATATCCGATGATGCCGAGCGTCTTACCGCGAAGCTCATAGCTGCCTTTCGCGTCTTTTAGCCAGACGCCTTTATGCGCGGCCGCATTCTTTTCCGCGATCTTGCGGATAAGAATGACCGAAAGGCCAATAATCAGCTCCGCAACGGAGCGCGTATTGGAATACGGCGCATTAAAAACGGCAACTCCGTGATCTGTCGCCGCTTTGAGATCGACCTGGTTGACGCCGATACAAAAACAGCCGATCGCGAGCAGCTTATCGGCGGCGTCGACAACCTTTTTTGTGATCTGGGTCTTTGAACGAATGCCGATGAGATGAACACCGTTTACCGCCTTTGTCAGTTGGTCCTCGGTCAGCGCGCCGTTAAGCTTTCGTACCTCGACATAGCCGCTTTTCTTAAATTCATCGACCGCGGAGTCAGAGATGTTTTCAAGAAG
Source organism: Pyrinomonadaceae bacterium (assembly GCA_036493385.1). Taxonomy (GTDB): domain Bacteria; phylum Acidobacteriota; class Blastocatellia; order Pyrinomonadales; family Pyrinomonadaceae; genus OLB17. Next base: position 1,183 of record DASXPW010000107.1, on the reverse strand, counting down.
AAGTATCTTGATCTTTATGCGCGGATAGGACGTTCGCGTTTCAGCCATAAAGAAATGATTCTTGTTCCGGCGACGGAAAATTGCAACCGCGTGATGGATTTAGGGCTGCTCCGGCTTTTTTCGAAAGACGAAGATCGCATTGTTGATAATGGCTTCGGGCGGATCGTTGCGGTACTGATCGATCACGGCCTTCTGTTCGGGCGTTAGATCGATCTCTTCGAGATACCAGCCGCCGATCGCAACATAATTTATCGGCTGATCCTTATTATCAGGAACGTCTCCTGCTTCGTTGGTCGAGTCATCATCGCTGTCGTCTTCGGCGTCGGCGTCCCTATTGCTATCACACGGAATATCGCAATTCTCGACGCCGTAATATTCAATGTATCCCGAGCCGACTAAGAGCCCTTCGATCTGGCTGACGCCTCGGGCTTTCATAAACGCGGCGAGGTCTTTTACGTCCTGGCCGGTCTCGACATTCGAATCTGACAACTGCCGCCAGCCGTTCGATGGCCCGCCGGCGATAGGGCTGAAATATGTGGTGTAATTTGGGAAGGCGGCGGCGTCGATAACGATGATCCAGGCGGCGAGAATGCCGACCAGGATCAATGATGCGTGCCATCGTTTGAACCTCTCGACGTTGAGAAATGCGGCAACGGCCGCACCGCCCATAACCGCAAAAAAGGGAAAGACCGGCATGATGTGTCGAACGCCGATGTCAAGGTGCGACGCCATGCTGAGGCACAAATAACCTAACGAAGGAACGAGTAGATAAAGCCCGTCAAACCATCGCGTTTTTATGGTTTTCCAGACTGTCCAAAAAATGCCGGAGACGGACAAAAGTAAAAACGGAATTGTAGTCTTTAAGGCAAAAGCAGCGGGGAAGTAATACCACCAACCGTTATCGGAAACCCGGCCCATCAGAAACGCAGGCCGGCCATTGCGGACGTCATTTACGACCATGTCCATGCCCCACATGTAATATTTCGGGAGCACGATCGGGAGGTGAACGACAAGGTTCTGGAATGAATCTGACCAGTTGTCGGTGGCATTAAACCACTCCGAAATAAAAACGGCCTCGTCGTCATCGATAAAGCTGGCGTCGAATCCATATCCGGCGAGAAAAACGATATATGCGCAGGCCAATATGATCAACGCAAATCCTAGATAGCGGCATAAATGTTCC
>DASXPW010000106.1:0-5057 GCA_036493385.1 Pyrinomonadaceae bacterium | reverse complement strand
ATTGCGCGATTAAAACAAGTCATCGAGAGGGACAATGGGTCCGGCCCGATCATCGCTCTCGAACATAGTCCCGACGTCTTGCCGATAATTACGGGCGATTATTCGATATCGCCAGACTTGAAACTGATGCTCGCGGCACATACGCACGGCGGTCAGGTCTGGCTGCCGCTGATCGGTTCGCCGATCGTGCCTTCGAGTTACGGGCAAAAATATGCGCGTGGTCACGTTCGGGACAACGGTGTCGATATGTTTGTCACGACCGGTGTCGGAACGAGCATCTTGCCGTTCAGATTTATGGTCCCGCCAGAGATAGCCGTACTGACTTTGCAAAGCGATGGTTAAGTCACTGTCATTTATCCGCAATGTGATGAACAAACCGCTGACCTGCAAAGTCGCGGTCGGGCCGGTACTTGCTTGTCGGCAAGGCCATCTCATGGTCGACCCAGGTTTCGTGCTCGGCGGGCATCGATATCTCGATCACCTCGGAACCCGCTTCGCATTCAAGAACGCGGTGCCGAATTTCAGGCGGCTGGATCACCCAATCGCCCGGCTTAAGCCAAAACGGAGCGCCTTGGTCCTCGTAAACGACCTTGATCCGACCTTTGACACAGTGGATCATCTGAAATTCGATCTTGTGGTAATGAACGTAGTCTGGAACCGGACCGCCATCAATGAGTCGTATATGCGACGCGATCATCGCGCCGCCAACCCGGTCGGGAATCAGGTCTCGGTACATCATCCCGGCGCGGCCTTTGATCCAGTGGTCAGAGCCGCCTCCGGCAGGAGGTGGTTGGAGCTGAGAGTTTCCTGTGTCAGCCATAATGGACCCACTTGGGCGAGTTAAGCCACCTGCTACCGCAGGCGGTTCTGACAAGAGCCTTACGACGTCATCGTTCTTTGATAACTGAACCACGTGCGGCGCATCGGCCGGCATGATCATATCGAGACGATAGCCGTCTTTGAGTAGTGATTCGATCTCTTTGTCGAGATCGACACATTGGCGGGTCTTCACCATCGTGGAGCACGTTGCGATCGCACTTGAACGCTACTCGTCCTCGATATTGATCTCGTCCGGCTGCAGGATAACCATCTTGCCGTCGCGTTCTATCACGGCCGGAACGCCCGATCGTTTGTGTTTGAGCAGCGCTTCTCGTACAGCTCGTTTATATGCGGGAAGAATTTCGTCGCTATGGACGCACACAGTAGTCAAGAGAATCACGACGGTGAAATGGATTGACTTCATAGCCTTCTCCTCGAGGGGCCAAACCTACCATACTAGGGTTTCAGCCTATACAGCATCCTCGGAAACGGGATGGTTTCGCGGACATGTTCGATGCCGCACATCCATGCGACGGTGCGTTCGATGCCCATGCCAAAGCCGCTATGCGGGACGGTGCCATAGCGCCGAAGGTCAAGATACCAGTCGAATGCGTCTTTTGGCAGATCGTGAGCCTCGAGTTGTTTTTCAAGATATTCAAGCGATGATGCGCGTTCGCCGCCGCCGATGATCTCGCCGTAGCCTTCCGGTGCAAGCAGATCGATGCCGAGAGCGGTCTCCGGCCGCTCAGGATCGGTCTCGAAATAGAAACCCTTGATCACGGTCGGAAAGTGGTGCACAAAGATCGGCTGACCAAAATGGTTTGAGAGATACGTCTCATCGGGCGCGCCGAAATCACCGCCCCATTCGAACCGGTTTTCGATCTCGCCTTTGTCAAAGCCCTCCTGCAGCAACTTGACGCAGTCGTCATAATGCAGCCGGGGGAAAGGAGATTTGATGGCTTCGAGTTTGCTGATATCGCGTTCGAGCGTCTCAAGCTCTGCTCGACGGTCGGCAAGGACGCGCTGGATGATAAAGAGGATCAGTCCTTCGCCAAGGTCCATCATGTCCTCGTAAGACGCAAAGGCGACCTCAGGCTCGACCATCCAGAACTCGGTCAGGTGACGGCGAGTCTTTGATTTTTCGGCCCGGAAAGTAGGCCCAAACGCGTACGATTTGCCAAACGCCGCAGCCGTTGCCTCGTTATAGAGTTGCCCCGACTGCGTCAGATACGCCTTACTGTCGCCAAAGTAATCGACCTCAAAGAGCGTCGTCGTACCTTCACATGCGGCAGGCGTGAAGATAGGCGTGTCCGCGAGAGTAAATCCGTTCGAATCGAAGTAGTCGCGGACGGCCTTAATGACCGTATGTCGCACCTTCAACACGGCGTTCTGTTTTCGCGAACGGATCCAAAGGTGGCGATGGTCCATCAGGAATTCGGTACCGTGCTCCTTTGGCGTGATCGGATAATCGTGAACGTTCTGGATCACGTCGATATCTTTAACATCGACCTCGACGCCGATCGGCGAGCGGGCGTCTTCCTTTACAGTGCCGTGAACGACCAATGAGGATTCCTGACCGAGTGCCTTCGCCTTTTCAAAGACATCCTCGTCGTTGCCTTTGAAAACGACACATTGGACGACGCCGGTCCCATCACGAAGCTGCAAAAACACAAGCTTGCCGCTCGAGCGCGTGTTATAAAGCCAGCCCTTGAGAATAACTTCCTGGCCGATATGATCTTTTAATTGATTGATATAAGTCTGAGCCATATAGAGACGTAAATAATGATTCTAAAGGAAATCAAAACGCCTGCAAACCCGGTGTCCGGTTTGACATTAAATTGATCCGTACGCAGACTAAACTCAATTCCATAGGTTTAACTTACACCGATGCCCGAACCGAAAAAGAAAGTCAATTACGCGAGTGCCTGGGCCGAGGCTCGAAAGCTCGTCTACGATGCGCGATGGCGGCTTCTCGTGGGCAGTATTTTACTGCTCATTTCGCGACTCGCCGGTATGGTTTTGCCGGCATCGACCAAATTGATAGGTGACCAGATATTCGCGCAGCATCAATACTGGCTGATCAAATGGATCGCTCTCGCCATCGGCGTCTCGACGCTCATTCAGGGCGTGACATCATTCGCACTTTCGCAGATACTCGGCGTCGCCGCGCAAAAGGCCATTACGAACATGCGAAGACGCGTGCAGGCCCACATTGAGCGCCTGCCGATCTCGTATTTCGACTCGACCCAAAGCGGACAGTTAATTTCACGAATAATGAACGATGCCGAGGGCATTCGAAATCTTGTCGGCACCGGCCTTGGCCAGATCTTCGGCAGCATCGTGACTGCGGCGATCGCGATCGGCGTTTTGTTTTATATCAACTGGAGCCTGACGCTTGCGACGATGGTCGTTCTGCTGATCTTTGGTGGCGCGCTCTTATATGCATTTAAGGTCCTGCGGCCGGTCTTTCGCGAACGCGGCCAGATCACAGCCGAAGTCACCGGCAGGTTGGGTGAATCACTAGGCGGGATCAGGATCGTCAAAGCCTACACTGCGGAAAAACGTGAAGAGCTTTCTTTCGCTCGCGGCGCTCATCGGCTTTTCCGCAATGTTGCGAAGACAGTGACAGGTGTTTCGGCGATCTCGTCATTCTCGTCGGTCGTCATCGGTGCGATCGCGGTCGTGATGATCATCATCGGCGGCAACGCCGTTCAGGCTGGCACAATGTCGCTGGGCGATCTGTTGATGTACATATCGTTTACGTTCCTCCTGGCGATGCCGGTCATTGAACTGACCTCGATCGGAACGCAGTTGACAGAGGCGCTTGCCGGGCTTGACCGCATCCGCGAGATCATGGGTATGGGAACCGAGGATGAGGAAGACAGTGAACGCCAACCGCTGCCGAATATTAAGGGCACGATCGATTTTGATGATGTCGTGTTTGAGTACGAGCCAGGTGTACCGGTGTTAAAGGGCGTATCGTTCCACGCGTCGGCAGGGGCGACGACGGCATTGGTCGGCTCATCGGGTTCGGGCAAGTCCACTATTCTTAGCCTGGTTCTGAACTTTATTCAGCCTGCCGGTGGTGTCGTACGAGTCGATGGACATAACCTCGAAACGGTTAGGCTCCGCGATTACCGGAGACATTTGGGCGTCGTGCTGCAGGACAATTTCTTATTTGACGGGACGATCCTCGACAACATTCACTTCGCAAATCCGGCAGCCTCGTTCAACGACATCAAAGAGGTTTGCCGGATAGCAAACGCGGACGAGTTTATCGAGAAGTTTCCGAACGCCTACGAAACGGTGGTTGGCGAACGCGGTGTAAAACTCTCTGGCGGCCAGCGGCAACGGATCGCGATCGCTCGCGCGTTATTGGCAAATCCGCGCATCCTGATCCTCGACGAGGCGACATCTAGTCTTGATAGCGAGTCTGAGGCTCTGATCCAGGAGGGCTTGCGGCGGCTCCGAGAGGGACGAACGACCTTTGTGATCGCGCATCGTCTATCGACTATTCGCAGCGCCGACCAGATACTTGTCGTCGAGGCGGGTGAGATCATCGAGCGCGGCACACACGATGAATTGATCGCTCTCGATGGCCGTTACCGGCAGCTTTACGACAAGCAATACAAGTTTGAACAAAACCTATTTGTTAATCCGGGCGAAGAATTGGTAAGTCGGGCCAGTACGATGGCGAGAACGAAGCTATAGCTGGCCTTAACGATTCTCCAGCTCTTTCTCTACAAGCTGTTTGAGAGCCGGAAATCTTCCCAGCCGGTCCAAGGCGATCAGGACTATCCGGAACATCGGCTGGATGAATGGAACAAAATAGGTTTTGCCGCGATTGACGGATTGATAAGAAAACGTGCCGACGGCCTTAAGACAACGCTGCACGGATTGCAGACCAAACTCAAACGCAAATTCGTTTTCACTGATCTTCGGCAGGCCAAAACCAACTCTATCCGATAAGAGCAACGCTCGTTTTGACGCCAACCATTCTTCGGAGGGCAGGTCCGTTATCCTGTCAAGGAGCAGAGAAACCAGATCATACGCCGGCGAGCCGATCCTTGCATCTTGATGGTCGATGATCCGTAGGCGCCCGGCGGCGTCGATCATCAGATTTGCCGCGTGAAAGTCTCGATGGCACAGCACCCTCGCGCGAGACTCAAGCTCCTGGCAAAGCGAGAGAAATTCACTATCGAGGTCTGCATTTTGTTCAAGGGACAGTGGGCGTTTTT